>CAYVSH010000012.1:0-36833 GCA_964453625.1 uncultured Chitinophaga sp. | reverse complement strand
CAAGGATGGGGAAATAAATTTTCAGGTGGCCCGCAAAAGGCAGTAAAGGATTTTTTAAAAATTAATCCAGACTTTGAAATTGACCAGCGTTGGTGTAATTTTTTCGGCCCTAAGACTACATTCAATATTAACGGCTATTTAAAAAAAGTGCTTTGACAGGCAAAAAAAAAGAATACAAGTATAATTGGTCAGGTGAAAGACTTGAGACCTTCATTTTTAACGATGGTATGCTTGAGCACTTACACCGCTATGCATTAACATTACCTATCGTAAAAGGGAAAAATGTACTTGATATTGCTTGTGGTGAAGGATACGGAGCTAATCTTTTAAGCGAATTTGCGAATAAAGTAACAGCAGTTGATATTAATAAAGAAACTATTGAGAAAGCAGCCTTAAAATATAAAAATAAAAATCTAGAATTTATTACTGGAAGTGCAACCAGTTTATCACTTCCTGATCACAGTATTGACATAGTGGTAAGTTTTGAAACATTAGAACATCTTTCAGAACATGATTTAATGCTAAGAGAATTAAAGAGGGTCCTTCGTCCCGATGGCATACTGATAATTTCCACACCTGACAAACTCAATTATGCTGATAGGAATATTTTGAAAAACCCTTACCATGTAAAGGAGCTTTATGAAGCAGAATTTAAGGCATTAATCAATAGTTATTTTAAGAACACAGCATTCTACCAGCAAAAAAGTTCCTTTTCCTCAATTATCACAACATTTCATAGCAATAATAATATCACCCTGCTAAGTGGAGATTATCACCATATTAACCAGAATTGTGAATTTGAACCGTATTATCACATAGCTATAGCGACAGAGAATGAAGAATTACCTATTTTCAGTTGTCCCTCCGTTTTCAGGGGGTTACCTACCTATGATTCTATTATAGAGCAAGCAGAAACAAATGTAAAATCAAGCATAACTTACAGAACAGGTCATTTCATATTGTCTCCAGTAAAACTGATACGGAGATTTCTTAAAAAAATATTCCCTGCAAAAAAATGATCAGTATAATAATTTGTTCAATAAACAGCGAAAATGCAATCAGAGTTAGAAAGAATATTGAATTAACAATTGGCGTACCATATCAAATAATATTGATAGACAATTCAGTTAATAACAGGCCTCTTTGCGAAGTATATAACCGGGCTATCCCTGAAGCTGAATATGATATTGTTTGTTTGCTTCATGAAGACCTCCTCGTTAAAACAATTGGGTGGGGAAAGGTGATCCAGAAATGTTTTTTAAACCCTGAAATAGGTCTGTTGGGAGTTGCAGGTGCCTATTATTATAGCATGCCCCCGATTAGCTGGTATGGCACAGATGAAAAGGAAGAAAATGTGCTGATGAATGCAAGACCTGGCATAGACCCCCCCGAACTGCTTCATCATACAAGATTTCCGGAAAATAAATTAACAGAAGTAATAGTTGCAGATGGTGTTTTCATGGTTCTCCGAAAAAAAATATTTGACACTATATCATTTGATGAACAGTTATTAAAACACTTTCATGGATATGATATGGATTTATCACTTCAGGTTTTACAAACACATAAAATCTTTGTAACTAAAGAAATCTTTATTGAACATTTTTCAAAAGGGACACATGATAAAAACTGGTTTGAAGCTCTTCGCAAGGTTGCAGATAAATGGGAAAAGAAGCTTCCTGTATATTTACCATTTTATAGTAAACAGGAGATCAAAAAGTTGAATTCAGTTGCCTTACTTGAGTTCTATTTGCTTGCTTCTCCATACTTATCAAGAAGAACGAGGATCAGCTTGTATTTTTATTACGCAGCAAAACAAGATTTATTATTTGTTTCATTTAAGCAGATAATTAAGTTTTATATTAACCGATTCTTTAAATCAAAATGAAAATATTAGGTCTCATATCGTCACCAATAGATCCGGCTTCCCGTGCAAGAATCATACAGTATAAAAACTATTTCTCAGAAGCAGGCGCCAATTTGATACCGCAATTCTTTACACCATTTCGTGATGCTGATCCTGCCCCATGGGCCCATAAACTAAAAAAAATTGCGAGGATTAATGAATGGAGGTCAACAAATATCTTCAAATCATTTGTAAGGCTCCCACTGCTTGTTCAGCAATATAATTACGACCTTATATGGCAAAACAGGCTTGTACTTCCCCATCATTTCTTTTTTGAAAACAAATTCAGCAAACCATTAGTATTCGATTTTGATGATGCAATCTGGTTAAACGAAGGTGAGAGGCAGGTAAAAGCTGCAATTAACAGGGCTATAATGGTTTTTGCAGGCAATCAATATCTCGCAGAATATGGCTCTAAACTAAATAAGAATATCAAAATCATCCCAACGACAATTGATACAAAAAATATTTTCCCTTTAAATATTGAAAAAAAGAGTTTCAATATAGGCTGGATAGGGTCAGAAAGCAATTTTAAATATCTTGACCTAATTAAACCTGTTATTCTTAATTTTCTTTCAAAAAATACTGAAAGCAATTTTATAGTCGTGTCATCAAAAATGCCAGCTCAATTTAGTTTTGACAATAATCGGATTATCTTTAAGCAATGGAATGCCAACAATGAAAATCAGTTGATTAATGAGTTTTCAGTTGGGTTGATGCCATTAGAAGATAATGCATGGACAAGGGGAAAATGCAGTTATAAGATGTTACAGTATATGGCATGTGGAATTCCCGTTATTGTATCACCTGTTGGTATGAATAACCAATTGCTCAATGCTGGAAATATTGGATATAGTGCTCAAACAGCAGTCCAATGGATGGAAGCTCTTACAGCTATAAAAAACAATTCTGAAGATGCAGCTGAGAAAGGGGAAAATGGCAGACGACTTGTTGAAAAAGAATATTCATGTATCGCAATGGCGCCTCGTATCCTCAGACTTTTTAAAACGATTAAAAGTTAATGCAGACTTGCTGCACCATAGTAACGGCCGGATATCTACCATTAGCTAAAGTACTACATCATTCCCTCAAAAAGTTTGATGCCAATATTTTATTGCAAGTATTGGTGATTGGTGAAACTGAGGAACAAAGCCAAAATAATTTTAATATTCACGATATAGGATCATTAGAAAATTATCCTCTGGTAAAAGAATTAGAATCAAGATATGCCTATTTACTAAATGATAAGTTTCGATGGGCAATGAAACCTGTTTTTATCAGCTATTTGCTAGAAAAAGGTTTTGATAAAGTCATTTATATTGATCCCGACATTCACTTCTTTCATGATTTTAAATTTTTATTTACTGAGCTTGAAAAATCGCCAGTACTACTTTCACCACATTGGAGAGATACTGATCCGCTAAAAGATGAAGAAAATTTTATTGCACTGTATAAAGATGGATTATACAATGCCGGATTTATTGGAGTCTCTTCAAAAGGATTCCCAGCAATAAAGTGGTGGGCATCGCTTTGTCAATATAAAATGGATCAGCAACCTGAGCTTGGTATTTACGATGATCAACGCTATCTTGACGCAATGCCAATCAAATTCCCGGAAACAATGATACTTCAACATCCTGGCTGTAATATTGCTAAATGGAATATAAATGAATGCAGAAGAGAAAATAAGGACGGACAGATTCTTATCAACGGCGAATATCCTATCATCTTTATCCATTTCACCGGAGAAACCATTCATGAAATAAAAAATGGAGTTGACAAACAATTGCAACCTTTTCTTGAAGAATACGAAAAGGCTCTGGCCAAAGAAAATATCAACGTTTCTGGTATAGCTGACATAAAGAATAAAAATCTGTTCCGCCAGTTAAAAGAGAAGACCTTGATCAGAACCAGAATCAAAAGATTCATCTACAAGCTTTCCCAAAAACTATGACGATTGGATATTACTCCTTCCCATATTGCCATTCTATGCTCCCGCATCGACCTTCCTGGCGGAATAGAAAGGGCTATAGTAAACACCGCTAACCTTTTTGCTGACAAAGGCAATACTGTTACCCTCATGATTCTTGATGAGACAGATAAAAGCTTTTATAGTCTTCATTCTTCCATTCAAATTATTCAACAACCCCTCTCCTTTGGAATTACAACAGAGGGAAATATCATTACAAGAAAAGTAAGATTGCTGAGTGATGTTTTGAAACTAAGACAGTTGATAAAAAGAGTAAAACCTGATGTAGTGGTCAGCACAGAATATCCGTATACTGTGGCTGCTATATTATCAAATGTAAAAAAATACTGTCGCCTGTACTCATGGGAGCATCATCATCATGCATGGCTGCAAAAGAATAAGTTCTGGGATTTTTTATGTAAGCAAGCATACCCTAAACTGAATGGCATCATCTGTCTTAATAAAACAGAAGCTGACCATTATCAAAAAATTGCACCGTCCTTTATCATTCCAAATTTTATTGAAAACAAAACAGGAAAATCAGCTTCTTGTACAAACAAAACCATCTTATCCATTGGTTGGTTGATTCATAGAAAAGGAATTGACCTAATGCTCCAAACAGCCAAATCTGTATTATCTAATCATCCCGAATGGAAATGGAAACTAATTGGCGAAGGAGAAATGAAAGAGCAGATTATACAGTTCATTAAAAATGAAAATCTGCAAAATCGTTTCATTCTGCAGGCACCGGTTAACTCTGCAATCAGTACTGAGTATACAAATACTTCTATCTATGTGATGACTTCCAGGTTTGAAGCTTTTCCAATGGTGTTGCTGGAAGCTATGTCATTTGGTGTCCCCTGTATAAGTTTTGATTGCTCCAGCGGACCAGCTGATATTATTTCTCACAACAATGATGGCTTACTTATAACTAAAGAGAATGTAACAGAACTTACAGCTGCTATTGAAAGACTCATAGAAGATGAAAATGAAAGAATACAAATGGGTAAATCAGCATTTCAAAATATTCAGCGCTTTTCCCCAGATGTTGCCTATCTGCTTTGGGAAAACACCCTAATGCTTGATAAGAATTCTTCCGGTAGAATCAATCCTGTTTAGGTATATCGGTCCTTTGTCTGAAAAATATTCATCTGTTGCTTTTTGGGACCCAGGCCATGCACCATAATCATCAATGATTAGGACACCATTTTTTTGTAAAAGCGGATAAAGATGATCTAATTCATGTTTAGTAGACTCATACCAATCAGTATCTAATCTTAATAAGGCAATTTTAGCAGGCATATTACCAGGTATTGTATCTTCCACTTTGCCTTGTATCAGGATGATATTTTCTGAAGGGTAACCGGTACTTCTCATATTTAACGCTACGTCCTTATATGAAGCAAAGCACCAATTATTAGTTCCATCTTCATTTCTCATTTTCTTCCACTCTTCTTTTTCCGTTTCACCATCATTTTCACCGGGTTCAGTCATGCCTGTAAACGTATCATATAAGTATATCTTCCGGTCCGTAACACACATTTTTTTTAAAGCAAGGGCCATCAGCATCGAAGAACCACCTTTCCAAACTCCACACTCAGTAAAATCTCCGGAAATATTATTTCTGACAATATACAATACTGATGTATATAATGCATAACACCTTTCTATTTCCACAAGTGTAAAATCCTTTATTTTATGATAAATCTTCATAAAATCTGTATCCTTCTCAATATCATCAATGTTGAATTTCAAATACCCAAATTGAAGCTTTCTTAAACTTGATTGTTTTACGATCTTGTAGCCCAGCAAGGATAATGGATAGTTTATAATAGCAGAAAGTTTCAATCGTTCCTGTTTATATGATATTTAGAAGAAAAGGATTGTTTCAGTCGGGTCAAAAATTCAGTTATTTTCCAAAATTATCCGGTTTATTAATCATCCAGCTTCAACACTGCTAAAAAAGCTTCTTGAGGAATCTCCACATTACCGATCTGGCGCATCCGTTTCTTACCTTCTTTCTGCTTTTCTAACAGTTTACGTTTACGGCTTATGTCTCCACCATAACATTTAGCCGTTACATCCTTCCGCATGGCAGAGATAGTTTCTCTTGCCAATACTTTAGCACCAATGGCTGCCTGAATTGCTATCTGGAATTGCTGACGGGGAACCAGCTCTTTTAATTTCTCACAAAGCTTTCTGCCAAACTCCTGCCCTCTTGCCCGGTGTATCAAAGCACTTAAGGCATCTACTTTATCGCCATTCAATAATATATCCATCTTCACAATATCAGCATCACGGAAACCAATAGGATGATAATCAAAAGAAGCATAACCTCTTGTTTGCGATTTCAGTTTATCGTAAAAGTCAAAAACGATCTCTGTCAAAGGCATTTCAAATATCAGTTCCACCCGTGTAGTAGTAAGATAACTCTGGTTCATCAGCATTCCTCTTTTGCCAAGGCAAAGCGTCATGATGTTACCAATATATTCTGGCTTTGTAATGATCTGGGCTTTGATAAATGGCTCTTCTATCCGTTCTGTCTTTACCGGGTCGGGAAATTCAGTTGGATTGTTAACAATTATTTTTTCGCCTTTCGTTGTGTACGCAATAAAACTTACGTTGGGAACTGTGGTTATCACCGTCTGATTAAATTCTCTCTCCAAACGTTCCTGGATGATTTCCATGTGAAGCAACCCAAGGAATCCGCAACGGAAACCAAAACCAAGTGCCTGCGATGTTTCTAATTCATAAGTAAGTGATGCATCATTCAACTGCAATTTATCCATGCAATCCCTCAACTCTTCAAAGTCATCTGTATTTACAGGGAAGATACCGGCAAAGACCATCGGCTTCACTTCCTGAAAACCTTTGATGATCTCTTTTGTTGGATTAGCGGCTAGTGTAATGGTATCACCCACTTTTACTTCTTTCGCATTTTTGATACCCGTAATAAGGTAGCCCACATCGCCACAGTTCACTTCCTTCTTTTCCGTCATCTTCAGTTTTAAAATACCTACTTCATCCGCTTCATATTCCTGGTCAGTAGAAACAAATTTTACTTTATCACCTTTCTTTATAGAACCATTCCGCACCCGGAAATAAACGATGATGCCGCGGAATGAATTGAACATGCTGTCGAAAATCAAAGCCTGTAAGGGTTCATCAGGTTTACCAACCGGTGCCGGAATCCTGTTCACAATAGCATCCAAAATCCCATCCACACCAATACCCGTACGGCCACTTGCATGTAATATTTCTTCTTTCTTACAACCGATAAGTTCTATGATCTGGTCTTCCACTTCCTCAATCATTGCCCCGTCCATATCAATTTTATTGATGACAGGAATGATCTCAAGATCATTATCAATTGCCAGGTATAAGTTGCTGATAGTCTGCGCCTGGATACCTTGTGTGGCATCCACCAATAGCAGACATCCTTCGCAGGCAGCAAGTGCCCGGCTCACCTCGTAGCTGAAGTCCACATGGCCGGGAGTGTCAATCAAGTTCAGGATATATTCCTGCCCGTCTGTATGTTTATAATTGATTTGAATTGCATGGCTCTTAATTGTAATCCCCTTCTCCCTTTCCAGGTCCATATCATCCAGCACCTGGTCCATCATATCTCTGTCGCTGATAGTGCCAGTAGATTGTAAAAGGCGGTCTGCCAGGGTGGATTTTCCGTGGTCAATATGTGCGATGATGCAAAAATTTCTGATATTCTTCATGTACTAAGCGGCCCTTTTTTCAGGTTGGCAAAGGTAGGCGATTTAGGCGGTTTTTAGGATATAAATTAACCGGCTTTTATACTACTTTCACCTCCAGCAACAGCTTTTGGAAAAGAAAGGGCAGATGTAACCTTTCAGAAATAATCAAAGCATTTTATTCAAAAAAATCAATGAAATACCTTTTTTATTTTGCCTTCTTGCTTTTTTCCTGTCAGCAAAAAGAGAAAGAAACTTCCATAGTGGGGAAATGGGAGTATGAAAGAATGGAAAGCTACGATGCTGCGGAACCTATCAACCTCCAGGATTCCCTAATCAATAGTTTACACCAAAGCCAGAAAGGAATGACCTTTCGATTTACAAAAGACAAGACATTTACAGCAAGCTATATAAAGAACAATAAGCAAGAACCTATGGGTAAACAACCATACGAACTACAAGAGGACAAAAAAGCATTGATACTAAAAAATACGGGGCGGCCAGATGATAAATTTGCCATTATCGAATTATCTGATTCGTTATTAAAGATCAATGTATTTTACAGTGATAAAGCGTATATGGTATTCAAAAGAGTGAAAGAAAATTAGTGTTTCCCCTCAGTTTTCTCTTTATTCGCCTTTTGCAATGCTTTTAATTCTTTGCTTACCCAAATAATAAGTGGAACAGTTACCAGCAAAAGGAATCCAATTACAAAATAATTCAGCCACGGTTTTAATGCCGGTATCTTACCGATAGCATATCCAGCTAGTGTAAAACTGGCGATCCATAAGACTGATCCTAAGGATACAAGCAGAAAAAAACGTTTGAAATCAAGTTTTATGATACCTGCAACTATAGGAGCAAACGTCCGAATAACAGGTAAATACAATCCCATTGTCAAAGCAAGCCACCCATATTTTTCATAAAAGGATTTGGCTGTAGCAAGATGTTGTTTTTTGAAAAACCGGGAATCTTTCCTCTTATATAATAAAGGACCAGCCTTTAGACCAAACCAATAGCCCGTTATGTTTCCGATAACAGACGCAACGACAAGCAAACTGCAAACAACATAAATATTATAAGGAATATCACCAGTGGCACTATAGATGCCTGCTGTGAAAATAAATGCCCCTGTTGGAATAAAAAAGCAAAAAAACAGACCGGTGGTTCCATACACAACCAGGAATACCAGTAAAATACCTCCGTATCTTATCAAAGCTTCAGCATCAAAAACAGACAAAAGGTTATTTAAATTTAAAATCATCCGGAAAACTTGAACAGTTGCTGGTGTGTTCAAATATAAAGTATCATTTTATAAACAACTATTCTGCTTAATACTTGTCAGTTATTGGTTATCACCAACATTATTCTTTGTTCCGGTTAAAGAAAACCCGTATTGACTGGAAGTTGTTACCTCAATGTTTGAATAGTTTCTCTGCTTCAGCCATCCTTTTGCTACATCATGTGGGATCTCAAACCGAAATTCTGGAGTAAACCCATCCAGCAGGTCTATCATCTCTTCCCTGAAGTTGGGAGGATTCTTATTCTTAATTTTTTTAATAAGAAAGCTAAATGGAAAAACAAATATCAATAGAAAAACAAATGCAACTCTTACAGGCAATCTCTTTGTAAATCCCCTTAACACCATCATTAGCTTATGTAATAAACTCTTCTGCGGATGATAGAGCCAAAGACATATCTTACCACCATTCCTTATTATTGTTTCGATCAAAGAAAGAGATTTCTCCGTATCATTTGTATGGTGAATGACACCGCTGGAATACAAAAAATCAAAAGATGAGTTGTCAAATGGAAGGAACTGCAGATCAGCCTGAACATACCATGCATTACTTTTTTTATTTCGGCTATACGCAAGTTCAACCGCCTTACTTATTTCTGCACCGACACATAATTTCGAAATTGCTGCTATTGTACTAGTCATCAAACCATGTCCGCTTCCGATATCGGCAACAATCTTATCATTAAAATATTCCTGCCCGACTCCTGTTTCTTTTAAAAACACATCGGCAAGTTGTGCGGTATCATCATGCCAGAGTTTGTCATTTTCTTCAGGTTTTAAGAAACCCCATTCAAATGCAAAACTGGCTTTTGTTTTCTTATTCTTTTTTATGCAGTAGTCAACTATATCTCCATGCTCTGACTCAAGCTGCTTGTACAATTCATTCAATCCTGGTAATTTCTTTTCAAGAAAATCAATGTAGTCAAACATTGATTCAACCAGCAGCCGCGGTATACCATCAATTACAGGAAAAACAAATCCTGCTTCTGAGAATAAAAGACCTTCCTTTATTTCCACTATTTCCCCGCCCTCATAAACTTTTTTAAATTCGGAGATAAGTTCAAAACGAAGTTTAGTCTTTGTAACAGGGCATCTTAATATTTCAAGAAATTCGTATTGCATAAATGCTTTCAAATGTAAAACAAGTAATATAAACCTTTATAAGTTCCTGAAAGCCTATATCAAATGAATCTACTTATATTTTTTAAATGAGTGGTCGTCTTTTCCAGTCTTTGTGTGGTACTTTAACACATTAATTTTTTGATCTGAAAGAGATATTATCTATCATTCTTTTTTTGCTTAATTACCCTGCAATCCTTTTCGCAGGATTCAAAAGCAAACGTTGAAAGGGCCTGTCTGGATTTTATTGAGGGGTTTTATGAAGGAGATACCACCAAACTGATCTGTTGCCTGAAACCATCTTTATATAAAATAAAATTCTGGAAAAATAAAAACTCTGACAACTAAGGTCCCGCCGGGCAAATGACCTGGCGGCAGGCAATTGATTATGCAAAAGGAGTGTTTGAAAAAAAGAATTTTGCTAAACCTGAAGCCCCGAAAAAAGTAGAGATACTGGATGTCTTAAAAGCATAGCCAGTGCAAAAGTTACAGCCTGGTGGGGAATTGATTATATTTTGCTGTCAAAACAAAATAATGAGTGGATAATAGAGCAGGTGATCTGGGAAGGACCACTCCCGCAATAGATTCTGTTACTTAATATCGCTGATCTGTTTGTAACATTGCACCATGTTACAGCAATTTGCTCCCTGGTTTGGCTATCTGGCTACTTTATTACTGGCACTTGGGCTGCTAGTCAATAGTGATATTAAATTCCGCTGGTTGAATGCTTCTGGGAATATCACTTTCATAACATATGGAGTACTTCTAAATGCTGTGCCGGTGATCCTGACGAATGCCTTGTTACTATGCATAAATGCTTATTTTCTTTTTCGTATCTATAACAGAAAAGAACTTTTTGAAATAATGGAGTTTGGTACTGGCAGTATTATGGTAGAACGTTTTCTACAATTCTATAAAAATGATATCGAAAAATATTTTCCTTCTTTCAAAAAAGAAGAACTGGAAGGTAAGTTGAATTTTGTGGTACTGAGAGATCTTGTAATCGCCAATGCTTTCAGTACAAAAGTATCATCAGATGGTACGGCAGAGGTAATACTGAATTATACAGTTGCCAAATACAGGGATTACAAAGTAGGGCACTTTATCTTTCAAAAGGAGAAACAATTTCTATTATCCAAAGGGATCAAAAAAATCTGCTACAAATCTGTAAGTAACAAACAACACGAAAAATTCCTTGTTAAAATGGGGTTTAAAAAAGAAACAATAAATGCGCAAAAATGCCTTATAAAACTTCTTGTTGACTAAGAGGCAGGGTTCTTTCTTTTTCGTTTTACTTCATTCCTTCTACTTTCATCTATTTTAAGGTTATGGCGTATCACATCCCAATACTCTTTTCCGTATTCAACCAATATCTCCTCTCCAGCAGGTATATCTTTCCTTGATTCAATATAAACCTTCAATCCATCCTCCACATATTCGGAATTATTAGTCATCCCTTTTACCCGTTGCAACCCACGGGCATCGTTTGCATATCTTGCCAGAGCTGAAGAGTACCGGCTGGCATCAATAACATGATGACGTTTTACATAATAGATATATCCGTTATTACCATCATTATCATCTACTTCTTTCCAAGTAGTTATTTTCCCCTTATACTCAACGATTCTTGTGTTCTTTGGGATAAATTCCTTTGCAAATAATCCTTTTCCGGCCTTGGGTAATTTTGATAATTTAACTTCTACCTTTTTTTCTAATAATGCCATAACAGGTTAGTAATTTTTTTGAAGTGCGGCAAAGATAATACCGACACAAATACCTTACTCATTACTTAGTACATTCTCATTAGATTTTACCTATAAATTATTCTAACATCCCGATAGTTTTTTTACTTTTGTCTTCAAATGATGCAGGTTAAAGAAAACATACTGACGGATGCTGAAAATGAATTGGATGTTCTGACACTTACAGAGGATCCCTGCCAGTTGATTGTGTGGAATGACGAAGTGAATACATTTGAGTGGGTAATAGAAACGTTGGTAGAAGTATGCGGTCATTCTTACGAACAAGCTGAGCAGTGTTCTTATATCATTCACTATAGCGGAAAGTATGCAGTGAAAAACGGAACTTATGATGAACTAAAACCGCTATGCGATGCCATTACAGAAAGAGGTATCAACGCTACAGTTGAAGTAATGGCTGGTTAATCCCCCATCTTTGCACATGCCTCTTTTTGTACTTGATGATGATTTAAAATTCCCCCCGGTACATTTTGCAGAACCCGATGGGCTGTTGGCAATAGGTGGCGATTTGTCTGTTGACCGATTACTGGTTGCTTATCGTAATGGCATATTTCCATGGTACCAGGATGAGCACATCCTTTGGTGGAGTCCAGATCCGAGATTTGTTTTGTATCCATCAGAACTAAAAATTAGCAAAGCTTTCAAAGCTGCTGAAAAGAAAAATCAATTTGAATTTACTATCAACAATGCTTTTAAGGAAGTTATCCATCATTGTAAAAAAATTGACCGGCATGGACAAGAAGGTACCTGGATCACTGACGAAGTGGAAGAAGCTTTTTGCAAACTTCATAAAGCTGGATATGCACATAGTGCAGAAGCATGGCAGGAAGGTGAACTGGTCGGTGGATTGTACGGAATCCGTTTAGGAAAGATTTTTTTTGGAGAAAGTATGTTCAGCATGATCAGCAATGCATCCCGTTTTGCCTTTACAAAATATGTACAGCAACTGCATGACGATGAAATTGAATTGATAGACTGCCAGGTTTATACCGAATACCTCGAAAGCTTTGGAGCAAGAATGATTGACAGGACAGATTTTATCCGTCAGTTAGATTTATTGATCCCAGCCTGACTTTTTAAAGAATTATCAGAATCTTGTTTCAAGATATTTTGGAAGCATGGCCCGCCAGGTATTCCAGTCATGCGGCCATTCCTCTCCCCATACATCCAGTTCGTACCATATACCTTTATCATAAAGAACTTTGGCAAATTTTCCACTGGCAGCAGGGTCTTCATAAGATCCACTACCAGTAAGAATGTGGATATGCTTACTTTTCCTGATCTCTTCCAGAATAGAATGGTCGGTAAGGTTTTGCATATAATGCCATGGGCTGTTGAAGTAAGCATCATCATCGAAATAACCTTTGGTGTATTCTGACAAGTCATACACCCCACTCATGGCTATCACACCATTGATCAAATCAGGCCGTTTTAAAAAAAGATTCATGCTATGTAAAGCTCCAAATGAGGCTCCGCAGGTAATGATCGGTGTTTCCTGGCTGGTGCTGTTGCGGATAAAAGGAACCACTTCGTTAAAAACATAACTATTCCATCCTTGCTGTCGCATTGATTTATGCTTGGGGTTCATTTCATTATTCAGCCAGCTTTCATTATTAATACTGTCAATAGAAAAGACCTTCACTTTACCCGCATCAATAAAAGGTGCCAGGTAATCCATCAATTGAAACCGTTCATATTCCAGATAATCTGCTGCTGCTGTGGGTATCAGTAATAGTGCAAATCCATAATCACCATAGGTGGCAATTGGCATTTCCTTGTTTAATGAAGGGCTATACCATGAACTTAGTTCTCTTTTCATATTGAAGTATTGATTGTTGCTAATTCCGGCTTTTCAAACCCGGTTTTTGCGAATATAGAGGTTAATAAGTTAATTATTCAGGCTGTTTTATACCGTTTTGCTAAGTGTTATTGACTATTTGTGAAAAATAATTAGTGAAAATACTTGGTGATTTCACAGGGTAATATTACTTTAGATTTACAGTATTTTTACTATTTATAATTTTATTGTTTTTAACCCTATATTGAATGATTCACAATAAAATCCGATAACCCTTCTTTGGAATCCGATTGAATAGTATTCATAGCTTAATCTTTTATAACCCCGGACCTGAAAACAAAACTATTGCAGTATTTATGAGTAACCAGCCTATCCGTATCATCCTTGTTGATGATCACAAACTTGTCCGCCAATTATGGATAGGTTTACTGGAAAATAATCCCCAGTTCAAAGTAATTGCCGATTGTGAAAATGGAAAAGAAGCAATTGAAAAGACAAAGCAATTACTGCCGGATATCCTGATTGTGGATATAAATATGTCGCCAACAAATGGATTTATGGTTACGGAAGAAATTTCAAAAGCAAACCTTCCGGTCAAAATAATAGGCCTCTCCGTTAACAATCAGCCTAAATATGCCACTAAGATGCTACAAATAGGTGCAATGGGCTATTTCACTAAAACATCCTCATTAAGTGAGATAACAAAAGGAATCATTGAAGTAAATAATGGCAATCAGTATATCTGCGAAGAAGTAAGAAAACTGATGACTTAAAAGACTAATCATTCTGCCGTTTAACCTGTTTCGCTATCTACCTAAAACCCGGTAATTTTGCGGCCTCACCTGTATAAAATAACTACTACAAGTTATTGTGACACAAAGCAGGAAGAATGTATATATGGAACTGAGCAAAAACTTTGATCATAGTGCTGCAGAACAGAAATGGTACCAGCATTGGCTTGATAAGAATTACTTTCATAGTGAACCTGATGAACGGGAACCATATACAATTGTAATACCTCCTCCAAATGTTACTGGTGTGCTGCACATGGGGCATTGCCTCAATAATACTATACAGGATATTTTGATACGCCGTGCCAGGATGCAGGGCAAAAATGCCTGTTGGGTGCCCGGAACCGACCATGCTTCCATAGCCACAGAAGCAAAAGTGGTGCAGATGCTGCGGGAAAAAGGAATTGCCAAATCCTCTTTAAGCAGGGAGGATTTTTTGCAATATGCATGGGAATGGAAGGAGAAATACGGTGGTATAATTTTACAACAGCTAAAGAAAATGGGTTGCAGCCTCGATTGGCAAAGAACCAGTTTCACAATGGACCCGGATTATTATCAATCCGTTATCGATGTATTTATTGACCTCTACAATAAAGGTTTTATCTACCGTGGCAAGCGGATGATAAACTGGGATGTAAAAGCAAAAACTGCCTTAAGCGATGAGGAAGTAATAAGAAAAGAAACACAACAAAAGCTTTATTTCTTGCGATATAAGCTGGATATTGAAAAAGATGAATACATCACCATCGCAACAGTAAGACCGGAAACCATCATGGGTGATACCGCAATTTGTGTACATCCTGATGATGAACGATACAAACACCTGCATGGAAAATTTGCTTTTATTCCACTTATCAACCGACGCATTCCCATCATTACTGATGAATATGTAACGATGGAATTCGGAACAGGAGCTTTAAAAGTTACACCGGCACATGATATAAATGACAACCAGCTAGGACAAAAACACAACCTGGAAGTAATTGATATACTGAACGAGGACGGCTCTTTAAATGAAGAAGCCCGGATCTACATTGGTGAAGACCGTTTTGAGGCAAGGAAAAAAATAGCAAAAGAACTTGAAGAAAAAGGATATGTTGTAAAAACTGAAGACTACACAAGTGAAGTAGGTTATTCTGAAAGAACAAATGAAGTGGTAGAGCCAAGATTATCACTGCAATGGTGGGTAGATATGAAAAAAATATCCGGCCCGGCCTTATCATCAGTAATGGATGATGAAATAAAGTTTTATCCCTCAAAATTCAAAAATCTCTATCGTCACTGGATGGAGAATATTAAAGACTGGTGTATCAGCCGTCAGCTTTGGTGGGGACACAGAATACCTGCCTGGTATGACAATGAAGGACGTTTTGTTGTTGCTGCTACGGAAAATGAAGCAAAGAAAATATTCAATGACCAATTTTCAATTGCTGATGCACAATTAAAACAGGATGAAGATTGTTTGGATACCTGGTTCTCAAGCTGGCTCTGGCCTTTTGAAGTTTTTAAAGGATATAGCAATCCCAATAATAAAGAAGTAAACTACTACTACCCTACCAATACATTGGTTACCGCACCAGAGATCATATTCTTTTGGGTGGCCCGCATGATAATGGCAGGATTTGAATACAAAGGTGAGAAACCTTTTAATGAAGTTTATTTTACCGGAATAGTCAGGGATAAGCAGGGAAGAAAAATGAGTAAGAGCCTTGGTAACTCACCCGACCTTATTGAAATGATCGAAAAAGACGGAGCTGATGCTGTGCGTTTTGGCATCATGATATCATCCCCTGCGGGCAATGATCTGATGTGGGATCAAGCCGGAAATGAACAAGGAAGATTTTTTATCAATAAGATGTGGAATGCATTGAAGTTGATAAAAATGTGGGAAGGTCGCCAGGCGGACATAGATGATACAGCAAATTCAAAATTTGCAACAGAATGGTTTGAAAACAGGCTGAATGAAGTAAAGGCTGAATTGGATGCACAGTTCAAAGATTTCAACCTAAGTGCAGCATTAAAAACCATCTATTCACTGATATGGGACGATTTCTGTAGCTGGTATTTAGAATGGATTAAACCGGGCTTTGAACAGCCAATTGATAAAAAAGTTTATGTTAAAACGGTTGAATTCTTCGATCAATTGATGCAACTGCTTCATCCTTTCATGCCGTTTATTACCGAGGAGATCTATCACCAGTTAAAAGAGAGAAATGATGATCTTACAGTAAAACAATATGCTGCTTCTAAAAATCCTGAAAAAAATATTTTAGCTGATGCTGCTTTTCTTAAAGAGATTATTACAACAGTTAGGGATGCCAGAAATAAAAATCAGTTAAAACCAAAGGATTCCATCAAGCTGCATATCCAGGCAGACAGTACTAAAGTTTATAACTCTATCAATACTATTTTGATAAAACAAGTAAATGCCGACTCAATTTCATTCACTTCGGAAAATATACCAAACAGTATAACAGTAGTAGTTCAAAAAGATAAACTCTTCATTGAAACAACTACTGAATTGGATACTACTTCCCAAAAACAACAATTACAAAAGGACCTTGATTACCTAAAAGGTTTTCTTATATCCGTTGATAAAAAACTCAGCAATGAGAAATTTGTGCAGAATGCAAAACCCGAAGTGATCGCTATTGAAAGAAAGAAAAAAGCGGATGCTGAGGAAAAAATAAAAGTGATTGAAGAAAGCTTATCCGGACTATAGTTTTTGATTAATCCCCTATAATAAGAATAATAGCTTTGTGACAAATCCTGTTCGAGTAATCCGGTTTATCTCGGGATTATATTTACAGGCAACACAAACTCATATACCGTTCCTTTAAATCCGTCAAACTGGTCTCTGTCAAGCAGCCTGCTTATACGGAAACCAAAGGTAAGCGGATGTTGGTTCCACCATTTTGTATCAATGAATATCTCACCACCTACACTTCGTTGATCGGCTGTTGTTCTTTTATCTCTTGAATAAACTTTGGTAAAATCATAAAAAGCATTAGCCCTGACCCGCTGCAGATAAAAGATATTTCCAAAACCCCAGTCGGGATACAATAATGGGAAGTGATAATTGGCAGAAATCCGCCACATTCTTGAAAAATATCTTCCTTCATATCCTCTTGAATAAGCAAACCGGTCTGAAAATACAATTTGAGACAATGTATCCCTTTGTTGAAACGAACCAGTTAGTAAAAGGTTATGAGTGGACAGCAAACCAGGTATATACAAAGAACCCGAAGTGATAAACTGGTATCCTGTGAAACTGGTGATAGCATGCCGCTGACTGGCAAATAAAGTATAAGCAAATCTTGGGTAGATATGTTGTTCAGCTCTTTGTATCTGCTGTGTCCATGAAATGGAATGCTGCAGAAAACTGAAAGAAGTATTGCCGATTGAATCTTTAAAAAAACCTTTATTGAATTCGTTTCTCAATACGTAGTTGGATGACAGATTGAAGGTTTTAAAAGTTTGTCCACTTGCAAAATGAAGGGGGATGGTTAACCCAATTCTTGAATCCAACTGTCCCCATTGCCTGATACGGTTGCCCACCTGTACATTTCTGTCAAACGTATACTCAGCACCAAGGGTGATATATGGGAATAAAGCACCATAAATAGCATTTAACCCAACTGCATTTGTTCTTTCATTTTCATTGTATTGGTAATAGAGTTCTGTCTGCAAAGTGTTCAGAATATTCTCTCCATAAATTGAGTAAGAAAAAATGGGATCCGAATAATCCGGTCTCCAGCTATGAAAATTTATCAATCCAGTTCCTTTTTTATATTCAGAAACAGGAAATTTCTTATGTAAAATTTTTCCATTCAACACATCTCCGGCATCAACTGGTTTACTTACTGGATATTTTTCAACAAGTGAAACTATTGCTACCTGGTTGACCTCATTCCATTTTATATCGCTTTCATTGACCTGCTTTAATTGGTAACCTTCTGCTGTAAAAGCAGACCAGGTGATTTTACCCCCACCGGCATTTACATAATAATTTCCCAATGGACCATCGCTTATTTTATATATTTTTTTATCTGAAACCTTTAAAGCAAACACATCATCATTCCCACCATAGCTGGCAGTAAAATAGATCACTCCATTATATACGCATGGATAACCAACCACATTAAAAGAGGCAGGTGTAAGATTGACAATTTCCCCGGTAGAGATACTTGTCATTGCCAAAGCCATCTTTCCATCATGTAAACGGATAGCGGATACCACATTTTCATCATCCACAAATTTTGGATCGGTAAATAAATTAATAGCAGGAGATTGTACCCTGTTAATAACCTGTCCATCGCTTACATTAATGATGTGAAGTTCACTTTTCCCATTTTCAGAAACCTGTACAGCAGTCACTTTTGTTCCATCTGCAGAAATGTCCGGTGAGAAATATTTTGAGCGATGTGTCAACTTTTGCTGATTGCCGGTTTGTATATCCAATAATTTAATGACACTGTAATCCTTCCATCTCCAACGGGCATTTGATTCATAAGCGGCATAAACAATTTTTCCATTTCTGTACCAGAACTGTTCATCAATAGAAATATCCCTTGTTTTTAACCGATGTTCCCCATTTGCATCTTTAATATAAAAAGCAGGCCGTTGCCGGTAACTTGTTTTCAGGTATAGCAAGGAATCGGTTCCTGCACTATAAGGAAAGTAATAATTAGTAACATAATTTTTCTTTACAGGATTTACAAACTCATCCCGGCTAAGCCCTGTTCTTTCTGTTTTCTTTTTGTAGTGTTCAAAAGCATTTTTGCGAAAAGTTTTATAATCAACTTTTGCATATTTCTTAATAGCTGTCTGGAATGGATAAAATAATCCCTTATATGCACTTGCATCAGTAGTAACTTTTTTCCAGAAATCATCTCCATACTTTTCTCTGCCATAATTAACTAACAGAAACCCGAGATAATAATGATTCGGGATGAAATCTTTTAAAGAGCCATTCCGTAGCTTCATCCAAGTATATTTTTTACCAGCCTGCCAAAGCGATGGATATGTATTTACGAACAGTGGAACTCTTCCCCTGCCCTGGTTTGTAAGCACAGTTTCATTATACACTGCATCGCCTTCAAAGAACCATTCAGGAATAGCAGCATTTATGGCCAATGCATAACCTTCCTGGCCGGAGATAACTTTCATTAGTTTACTTAACCCATTATTGAAGTTGTTGAACTGCTGAATATGCCTGTATTCATGCAAAGTCAATTGATCTGTCCACCCGGTTGTTCCCTGGCTGAAGTTATTGAGATCGGGTGTCATATAAAATTCACTGCGAAAAGGCCCCAACTGTGCATACCCATTAGGAATGACTGTTTGGTTTTGCAATACAATACTGACTTTTTTCACCTGGTCGCCTAATGTAACAGGCTTCATAGAAGCAAGGTATTGAACTATAGATGCGGCCCTTTGTGCCTGGCTATCTAAACCGGGTGGAAAAATTACCCGGAACGAATCTGTATTGATCTGCTTCCATTTTGTAGAAGGATGATTTCCGCCAAACTCCTGGGCATTTGAAATAAGTGAGAAAAATAAAAAGATAGTTGGAAAAAACAGCTTTCGCATGGCAGGAAAATTTATAATGAAAGTTACGCAGTAAATGAATTGAAAGATTCAATTATGAGTAAAACATTGATTTACTCAGCAAGGGGTAGCTCCACATAAAAAACAGAACCTTCCCCGATGCTGGTTTCAAACCAAATCCTTCCTTTCGCTTGTTCAACAATTCCTTTACACATTGCAAGCCCCAAACCTGTTCCAGATGATTTTGTAGTGAAGTTTGGTATAAATATTCTTTCCTGGGCTTCTGAAGAAATCCCTTCTCCATTATCACTTATTGCAATGATGATCTTATCATCAACCCTTTTTTCATCTACCTGTATTTTACAGATCTCATTTTTACGACAAGCCTGCAGGGCATTGGTGTAAAGGTTAGTGAACAACCGGTTCACCTGGGTTTTGTCCATGTTCACCATTGCATTGTCATTAATTGGATTCCAGGTAATGTCAACTTCACTGTTGGGCAAATACAGATCGTTCAACGAACGAATAACGTCATGCAGATCAAACAATTCAACTTTTGTGTTGCCAATATTGGCAAACTGTGAAAAATCTGCTGCAATTTTAGATAAGTGATCAATTTGTTCTACAAGGGTATCTGCCACACTACCTGATAGTTCTTTTACATTGGGTTGGTTATTATTGATAGCTTTTTGCAGATATTGGATACTAAGTTTCATAGGTGTCAGAGGATTCTTTATTTCATGTGCCACCTGTCTTGCCATTTCTCTCCAGGCCCCTTCTCTTTCGCTTTTAGCAAGGGCAGTTGCACTTTCACCTAGTTTGGCTACCATTTTATTGTACTCAAGCACCAGTTCACCTATCTCGTCATTCCGGTTCCATTCAATCTCTTCATTCAATTTACCAAGGTTTACTTCTTTCATCTTATCACTGATAATGGCAAACGAATGTGTAATTCGATTAGTAATAAATAATGCGATCAATCCGGCAATTAAAAAAATGAAAGCATTCAGGTTGATGATCGTTACCAAGAAATTGGAGATCTCTTGTCGCAATTCAGGTCTTGATGTGAAATAAGGAATGTTGACATATGCTTCCACGTTGCCCTGCTGATCCCTAACAGGAGAATAAATACTCAGGTATGTAAAATTCCCCACTCTTTCTTCCTGCACATGCTGCACCTGCCGCAACCGATCAAGATGATAAAATGCTTCCGGCTCCATTTTTTTACTTAATACTCCCTTTGTATAAACATTGGCTTCAGATGTTAGTTGAAGGTCGCCGTTAAGATCGTATACATTTACATCAACTCCATGAATATCTGACACCTCTTCCACTAATTTTTGAAGATTGTTATTCATAACAGAGTCATATACTTTGATAACGTCATCAAAAGTATTATGATCAGCCATTTTCTTTTCCATCTCGTTCACCATGATCTTCATGGTCCGGCTCAGCTTTTCGCTGTTACTTTGCTTGTTTCGGCTTATAAAAAAAGAAATAGTAGCCACACCGATAACAAGAAAAGAGAAAATGCTGATAAAAATAATTGTACTGTGAACTTGAGAACGGATATTGAATTGCAATAATTTTTTAATACCCTGCCAGTTATACCCGGTTTTAAGAATGTAAGAAAACAATTGAACAAGTGCTACCAAAAAAAGAAAAGAACAAAATATATAAGAGAACAATGTAATGGCTTCAATAGCCGTTTCCCGTTTCCTAGCTATCACCACTACTTTCTCTTTACTGGCACGGTACCATAATTCATCAAAATCCCCGTTGCTACGTTGAGTAAATCCAGTCTTTGTCATTTCATCGTCCCGAAGCGATGTAGCAAAAGGATAATTTCCTAGCGGTGAGATCAACCTGTTTTTAACATATACAGCATTTGAATAGATTGGAAGGTTTTCCGGATCAATGCCTTTATTTTTCCTGAACAACTCAGGGAATAATGCATCACGGCTGAAACTTTTCAGGTTTGAAATAATAAAGACCGTACCAATCTTTTGATCTGCAGAATCGTTCACGATTCGTCTTACTATATAATTAAACTTGTCAAATGTTGTTTCATAATAGTAAAGGTCAGGAGTTGTTGTAGGTTTTGATTGAACCGAATAAATCACATTGATAGCTTCGTAAGTTGTAGGGTCATCATTATCCAGAGCATTTCCATCTTCATCATAAACATATAACCGTGTATCATATTTATTCAGGAAACCACTGTAATTACGGGTAATTATGCTATCTCTTAAGAGGTGGCTTTGCTGATCATCCTTAAATCGATGAAAGTTATCACTCAAAAAATCATTATCAAGATATTTTATTGCAATGCTCATTAATGTCTCACTAGATGGATCAGTTTGAACAGCTAGCTTCTCTGCAATTGATTTTCTTTTTTCCCATTCCACTTTTTTATTCTGCGAAAGCATGATAGCAGCTATCGAAACAGAAAAAATAAATATCCATGAAAGTACACTGGCAATATTGATGCGATAACGGCGGAATAGGAATTCCTGGTGATTGACCAGCCATGTGTACACCAATAGCCATATCAGAACCGGTAGATAAAATAATACTTCCTTATTACCCGCCCTTGTAGTTAGGTATAACAATCCAGCTGCACTGATAATGAAATAGATCAGGTAATTCCTCCCTTTTAGCAATGGGAAAATGAATCGGTAAAGCAATTGAGAAAAGTAAAAATAGGATAACGATAAGCTGGCCAGGATAAAAAATCCAGCAATGGTGTATAGGTTTAAGCTGAAAAAATTGGTAACATCAAAAGATATCTTTGAATCTGCTACAAGGCTTCGTATAAGAGATGCCAATATGAATGTAGAATAGATCAATAGACAAAGTGCAAAAAAACCGGCTATCCATTTCCATGGTGATCTCATAGTGATTGTGGCAAGTTTGGTATCCCTAAGCTTTGACCATGCAAATAGAACTATCCATCCGAATAGCATTGCATTTATCAAAAGGTCGCCCAATGATCGTTGCACCAGGTTGGAACCATAAATAAGCGGACTGAATAATTCAAACTGGCGGAGATTTAATACTGATGGGAAATAGTAAGTAACTAATCTTAAAATGATAATGATGAGTATAAGACCAGTAATAGCATAGCCTGCTCCTTTCCTTTTTGCGATTGATTCAGCCATCATTTGAATAAAAAAGAACAATAGCAGCACCGCCGCAAAACGGAGTAAGATCGTCGAAAGATTGTTATAAGGTACCGAACCAGTCAATTTCTTATCAAGGTAAAAAAGAGTTTTCCCTTCTTTTGTTTTTACAGGGAAATCGGTTGGTACAGTACTTATTTTTACCCGCATGTCGGCCAAAGTGCTATGTGAAAATTTTTCAGGCAGGTAATCCGTCTGGATAAAAAATTTAGACCGGATCGGAACCAATGCAACAGCCATCACTGCATTATCAAAGCCTTTCACAGACTCTTTTACCATGTAATACCACCCGTTTGGTAGTTTTTTAAAGTATTTGCCATCGGCGATGGAAAGTAATTCGTCTGATGGCACTACCAGTTGATCACTCCAGAATTTAAGATCAGGCTTTTCAAATGCTGATTTTCTATACAAGAATATCCCGTAGGGTTTTTCTATTACATCAGAAAACTCCTCGTGTTTCTCCTGCTTACTAATTAAACGGGCAATTAAAACTGAATCCTTCAAAAAATCATCAAAATCTTCCTGCCTGTTCATGAGATAGTTTTCCAGTTTTCTTGCTTCCCTGGAAACAGACGAATCATTTGAATAGATCTTGTTAAATACAAACGAAAGAACGAACAACAATACACTTAATGCAAGCATCAGGTACCTGCTTCTTAAAATATGTTTAAATGAAAAACTCACTTATCGGGCTGTTGTTTTTTGATAGTGTTCCAGATGGCATCCATCTCCTGCAGGCTCATTGAATGAAGTTCTTTTCCATTTTTCAAAGCCTCCTGCTCCATGCTGGTAAACCGGTGGATGAATTTTTTATTTGTTCTTTCCAGTGCATTTTCAGCATCCACCTGCAAAAACCGTGCATAATTGACCAATGAGAAGACCACATCCCCAAACTCCTCCTCCACTTTTTTTTGAAGCCCGGCTTCATCAAGAGTTCCGGCGACTGATTCCAAATTATTAATGGCAGATTTCAATTCACTCATTTCCTCTTCTACTTTTTCCCAAACCTGCTCTTTAGTATCCCACTCAAAACCTACTTGCTTTGCTTTCTCCTGTAACCGCATTGCCTTAACAGTTGCAGGTAATGATCTTGGCACGCCACTGAGGACTGATTTTTTACCTTCCTTTAACTTTAGTTTTTCCCAGTTTCGCTTTACATCTTCTTCTCCACTCACTTTTACAAGTTTCCCATCATTAGCGGCATCACCATAAATATGCGGATGGCGGTGTATCAGTTTGTCACAAACAGTATTGATCACTTCATCCAGGGAAAACTTACCTTGTTCATTCCCGATCCTGGCATAGAAAATAAGATGCAGCATTAGGTCGCCCAGTTCTTCTTTGATTCCCCTCCAGTCTTCATCGGTTATTGCATCTGCCAGTTCATAGGTTTCCTCTATTGTCAGTTGTCGTAATGTTTGAATCGTTTGCTTTTTATCCCAAGGGCATTGCTCCCTTAATTCATCCATGATCTTTACTAATCTTAAAAAAGCAGTACCGTAAGTATTATTCATATCTGGTTATAAACTAAATGTTGAATAGAAAAAGAATATTGCAGTTAATATTATCATCATTATTAAAGATGCAAAACTTACTAAAATGAATTTCACAAATGTTTTTGCTTTGCCCTGTCCATAAAACACCCTCATGGCCCTAAATAAGTAGATCATTTGAATTATAAATAAAGCAGCAATAAAAAATCCAATAAAATCAAGGTTAGCAACACTCTGTAGTTTTTCCAGCAAGAAAACCATCAGGAGCAGAATAAAAGTAAAAACATATAAATGAATGGTAAAAACTCCATGATCCGCAAAATAGAACTGCTTGCGCCGGATATATACCAATCTTAATATCAAAGCAAATAATGGCAATGAAACAAAAAGCATATAAGGCAGCCTGTGCAGGAATAAATTACTCAGTTTGCTGGAAAGAGCTGAAGCATCTCCCTTATACTTGTTATTTATGCTTATTTCTTTTCTTACGATCCGTTTTAAAAACCAACCATCCTTTGAAGAATCAGGTAAATGCTTTTGAATCGAATCATATTCTTCTAAAGTTTTATATTTATTAGAGCTGCCACTTAAATTAATCACCTGGAAGTCTTCGATCAGTAAAATTTTCTCATCCGCAGATAAAGGCCTGGTTGTATCCTTCATTAATCGTAGCATTTCCACTACATCTGTTTTTTGGGGATCATCCTTATACTCTTTCAATTTTCTTTCGATCATTTTTAACCGCTGTCTACCATTTTCAATTCCTGTTGCTGATAAGCTGATATTCCCAGATCCGGTAAAAAAGCTAAAAAACAATAAAAAGAAAACTGCAGAAGTAAATACATACATTCTTACCGGGTGTAAATATTTTACCCTTTTCCCTGCCATATATTCCTTAGACAGAAAGCCGGGTTTAAATAAAAGATCCTTTGCAGTCACAAAAAAACTACCATCAAAATGGGTGATATCATTAAAAAAATGAGTGACCATATGCCAGAATGTTTCTTTTGGCACTACATTCTCCTGGCCACATTCATGGCAATATCTGCCTTGTACAACTGTTCCGCAATTCAAACAGTCTTTCTCCTTTCGCAGTGGGATATGAGACACTTTAATTTTTTCTTAAAAATAAGCACAAAAACACAAGACATCTCAATTTTCCGTTAGTGGATAATTCAGTTTAACTTTGAAACGTAAAAACAATATCGGCATCATGAAAACCAGTGTACTTTATCTATTTCTTTTCATATCATTTAATGCAGGCGCCCAATATTATTATAATGATATAATAGGTACGTTGGAAATAAACCGGCAGATGAAGCTTTACCAGTTGAATAATGTAAAAATGATAACTGCCACCGGTACTGATCAGAACGGTGTTAAATCAACAAACTTTGCAGAAGTGCAGGAAGTAAAAGAGAATGGGAATGCCTTGCGCATCAGCACAAGAAATGCCTCCGATTATTCTGTAAACTATAACAGGTTTGATGCTCAGACAAGGTTGATAAGTAGTATTGATTCTTCTTCAGCTGTAATCAGCACTACTACTTATCAATATGATGCATCCGGGAAAATTATCCTGATCCGGAATACAACTAAAGATGAGGCCAATGATTTTAACCAGACAGAAATACATCATTGGATATATGATGCTGAGGGGAAGCCAACAAAAATGTGGCGGATAATTGGTAACACTGATAGCCTTGAAATTCGCTTTTTCCCCGACGAAAATGGTATGACAGGCGATGAAAAAACCTTTCGTAAAGGCGTTGAGACAGCCGCTATCTACTATTATTATGATGACAATAAAAGACTGACGGATATTGTACGGTATAATTCCAAACTCCAGAAACTATTACCCGATATGATGTTTGAATACGATGAGCAAAACAGGGTTATTCAAAAGATCACTACCACTCCAAGTATAAATGTAAGCTACCTGATATGGCGGTATATCTATGATGCAAAAGGCCTGAAAACAAAAGAAGCCTTGTTTAATGATGACAAACAACTAACAGGCAAGATTGAGTATACCTATACGTTTAATTAATAAATAAAAAAGCGACTCATTTTTATGAATCGCTTTTAAAAAAATTGTGCCCCGGAACGGAGTTGAACCGTTACGACCGTTGCGGGTCACAGGATTTTAAGTCCTGCGTGTCTACCAATTCCACCACCGGGGCTGCCAAAAAAAATCCCTCCACCATCGGAGGAAGGATTATCTGAGCGGAAGACCGGGCTCGAACCGGCCACCCCGACCTTGGCAAGGTCGTGCTCTACCAAATGAGCTACTTCCGCATATCGTTGCCTGATTTGTAATCAAGCATTTAAAGAACTAAGGGGCTGCAAAAATAGGGCAGTTGCCCTTTTTAAAAAAATTTATACCCTCTTATTTATACTTGGGAGTGTATTGTGAACTTTCCTGAACGGGAGCATCAATTTTTTCATATCGCTTTGTGTATAACATATAGCATCCACCCAATACAAATGCTACGATACATGCTACCTGCAGGTAAAACAGAAAAGCTGAAGACGAAACCCAATTGTGGGTGAAATCCTTGTCCTGTACTTTTTGTAATTCTTTTTGATATTCCTGTGTGCTGTCCATATTCAGGTTTTGTGGTGCAAAAATAAGGGTTCAATGTAAAACATCAGTCTGATTTACGCACAATTTCTGAAAAGCTGTTTTTCTTTTTTGCAAAATGCAGCCAGACCATGTTTTGATTCAACAGCCCCGAAAGTTTACCACTCTTTGTATTCGGGAAAACACTTTTATGTTTATTAAATAACCACCACTTTAAAAAAGCAATATGTGCCCTAAGTATGGCAACAAAATAACCCGCATCACCTGTCAACAACCCTTTCCAGGCAGAAATCCCATCTAAAAGATTCCTTACAGGAACAACCCATAGTTTTTTTGATAATGGGAGGTTTTTTGACATCATGATCTTATTGTTCCGGAAGTTCAGATAAGTTTTTAACGAATTCCCTCTTGGCAATGTGCCTCCACCTACATGATAAATAATGGATGAAGGGCAAGAGTAAATCAAATGTCCTGCTAACTGCATTCTCCAGCATAAGTCAATCTCTTCCTGATGAGCAAAAAAATATTCGTCAAATCCTTTCATTTCATGAAAGACAGAAGACCGAATAAATAATGAGGCTCCGCTGGCCCAGAAAATCGGTTCCTGCTGGTCATACTGTCCTTTATCCTCTTCACAAATATCAAATATTCTTCCCTTTGCAAAAGGATAACCATATTTATCAAGCCATCCACCAGCAGCTCCTGCATATTCAAACATGGATTTATTCTTATAAGAAAGTATCTTAGGCTGACAGGCAGCGATTGTGGCGTTTGATTCAAGTAATTGAATCATCGGGCTTAACCAATCTGTTTGTACTTCTACATCTGAATTCAATAATACATAGTAATCTGAAATTACATTTTTTAAAGCTTCATTATATCCTTTGGCAAAGCCATAATTCTCAAAAAAAGAAATCAGCCGCAAGGATGGGTAGTTATTTTTGAGGAAGCTAAGTGAGTCATCCGTTGATCCATTATCTGCAACAATCACTTCAAAATTATCATAGCGGGTTGCCATTACTGATGGGAGAAACTTTTCCAGGTACTTTCTTCCGTTCCAGTTTAATATTACTATAGCTACTTTGGGTGACTGATTCAATGTATTGCGAAATATTTAATCAAAAATAAGGGAAGCCCGGTTATCCTTATTAAATTCGAAATATGTTTAGGCAAATTCTGAATTGGAGAACTGTATTAGCCCTGATTGCAATATTGATAATCAGCGGAACGATCATTTACTCTCAATACCTGGCTCGTAAAATAGCGAAAGAAGAAAAGCAAAAAGTGGAACAATGGGTTGAAGCCGGAAAATTCCTTTTTAATTCGCCAGAGAATGCGGATATGAAGCTGGCTTCTATGATCATTACACAGAATACTTCTATACCTATTATAGAAACGAATGAGAAGGACAGTATAATTACTCATATAAATCTTGATTCAGCCAAAGCAGCAAAAAGTATTTCTTATTTAGAAAAAAAACTGAGTCAATTCAAATCGCAGAATAAAGCTATTATTTGGATTGACCCCAATGATTCTACCAAACGCAACCATTATTATTATGGCAATTCTAAGCTATTGAATGAGGTTCGGTATTATCCGATTGTTCAATTATTTGTTGTCGCTTTATTTATTATTATCATCTTGCTTTCATTGCGTAGCAGCTACCGTTCTGTTCAAAACCAGGTATGGGCAGGTATGGCCAAAGAAACAGCACACCAGTTGGGTACACCCGTTTCATCGCTAGAAGGTTGGGTGGAAATGCTAAAAGAGAACCCCTTAAATAAAAAAATTTCACAGGAATTAGAAAAGGATGTGAACAGGTTGAGATTGGTATCTGATAGATTTGGTAAAATTGGCAGCACACCACAATTAGAACAACTTGACCTTGTTGGCCAGATTAACAGCATGGTTGACTATATGCGGAAAAGAGCTACCGGGAAAATAATTTTTAAAGTAGAAACACATGGGAAGGAACATATACCGGCAGAAATTTCTGCTCCATTGTTTGATTGGGTGATAGAAAACCTATTAAAGAATGCATTGGATGCAATGGAAGGAAAAGGAACAATCCTGGTAGATATACATGATGAGCAAAAAAAGATTAGTATTGATATTACCGACACAGGAAAAGGAATCAGCAGCCAGCATATAGGTAATGTATTTAAGCCCGGGTTTACCACAAAAAAAAGAGGTTGGGGATTGGGCTTAAGTTTATCCCGCAGAATAATAAAGCAATATCCCAAAGGAGAAATCTTTGTGAAAAGTTCTGAATTAGGGAAAGGAACCACTTTCAGAATTGTTCTGAAAAAATAATCCGCTTACATTTGCAGTCCTCTTTCCTGTAAGGGAAGCCCGGGTGGCGAAATTGGTAGACGCACCACCTTGAGGTGGTGGCGCCGGAAACGGTGTGCTGGTTCGAATCCAGTCTCGGGCACAAAAAAGTCAGCGGTTTCAGCTGACTTTTTTTATGATCTTACAAAGCTATTGCCAAGTAGTATTTGTAGATTTGAAACAAAACAAATTTTGATGGCAACAGATATTAAATGTCCCAATTGTGGTCACCAGTTTGAACCTAATGATGCCATTCGGGAAGAAGTGGAAAAGGAACTGCGTACAAAAGCAGCTGACTGGCAAAAGAAAAAGAATGAAGAGTATCAATTGAAACTGGATGAGGAGAAAAAAAAGATCCAGCAAACCCTGGAAGAAAATATCCGTAAGAACATAGCTGCAGATTTTGAAAACAAACTGAAACTTGCTGAACTAAATAATAAAGACAACGAGGAAAAATTAAAACTGGCCCGGGCGAAGGAACTTGAATTCCTCAAAAAAGAAAATGAATTAAAAGCCAAAGAAGAAGAACTGGAACTTTCACTACAAAAAAAGCTAAACGAGGAAAGAGATAAGTTATCTGTAGAAATAAGAAAACTGGAAGAGCAACGAAACGCTGCTAAAGAAACTGAGTTTCAGCTGAAGCTGAAGGACATGGAAGAAAAACTGGAAGCTCAGAAAAAATTAGCCGACGAAATGAGAAGAAAAGCCGAGCAAGGCTCTATGCAATCGCAAGGCGAATCCCAGGAACTGTTACTGGAAGAACTGTTAAGAACAACTTTCCCTTTTGATATTGTGACGGAAGTTGGTAAAGGCGTAAGAGGTGCAGATTGCATACAAACTGTTCGCAATAATCTTGGACAGGAATGTGGTAGGATAATTTTCGAAAGTAAACGGACAAAAGATTTTGCTAACGACTGGATAGAAAAGATAAAAGCTGATATGCGCAGCCAGGGAGCAGAGGTAGCAGTAATTGTTACCCAGGCATTACCAAAAGACCTTGACAGGTTTGGCGAAAAAGAAGGGGTGTGGATCTGCAACTTTGCAGAAGTAAAACCAGTTGTACAAATGCTAAGAGATGGTATCATCAAACTTTCTGGTGCATTAAAAAGTCAGGAAAACAGAGGTGATAAAATGCACTTGTTATATAATTATCTCACCAGCCGTGAATTTGCTGAACAATGGCAAGCCATCCGTGAAGGCTTTATGAGTATGAGAAATTCAATACAAAAAGAAAGGGAAGCGATGGAAAGATTGTGGAAAGCAAGAGAAAAACAATTAGATAAAGTCGTTTTGAGTGCTGCACATGTAAGAGGCTCTATTGAAGGCATCTCAGGAACTGATGTTGATCTGAATTTATTGGAGAATACGGGTGAAGGAGAAGAATCATGAAGTAACCCAGGCCAGCACCAACCCATCAAATTGCCGGTAATGAATGATCAGTTCTGATTCGTTTTTTGAAAAATAGCAATCAATAGTTTTATTTTCATGACTCCGGTTCAACAATTGAATTTGCTTCCTGAAATCAATTCCACCGTTGCCATACCATTTAAATACTGCCTCCTTTGCAGACCATAAAATGGTTGATTCATTAAAAGTGATTGCGCCGGGAGTTCTCCCAGCTCCAGCTATAAGATCAAACTGGTCAAGTTCTTTTGCACTCAGAAACTTATACATGATCTTTTCTATTTTCTCAACCGGGATCTCTACATCAATCCCTACCCTGAGTTCCTTGCTAACGATTGCTGCTGCATAATCCCCACAATGAGATATGGAAAAATGATACTGAATATCCGGCAAAAATGGTTTCCGGGTATCAGCTATTTGTATCAATGCATATGGAAAATCCGGGAAAAGATATTGCAGTAAAAAACGGCCTGCCAGATGCTGCAGCCGCTTGTGCGGATGTGTTACATCCCGATGTTGTGGCACACAGTTTTTAAAGAATTCTTCTGATTCTTCTATCTTCCAGACACCCAGTCTTGTACTTTCGTTGATTTGTTGTTGAAAAAAAATCGGCATTAGTTACTCTTTCATGTTTACTTTGGCACTTTGAAAATGCTCAGTAAAGATAGAACGATGCAGTGTGCGACGCAACTAAAGATGATAGTAGCACAGTTGCTGGCTAAATAAAAAAAATATGATTTTATCTGATACAAGAATACTGGAAGAAATAGAAAAAGGTACTATCAGGATTACCCCTTACGACAGGGAATGTCTTGGCAGTAATTCGTATGATGTTCACCTGGGAAAAACGCTGGCTACATATAAAGAGCATATGATAGATGCCAAAAAGCATAACCAGATCGAATATTTTGAAATACCAGATGAAGGAATTGTTTTGTATCCCCATATTTTTTATCTCGGCGTTACGCTGGAGTACACAGAAACTCATGCACATGTTCCTTTTTTGGAAGGAAAATCTTCTACCGGAAGATTGGGTATAGATATTCATGCAACTGCGGGTAAAGGAGATGTTGGTTTTTGCGGCAACTGGACTTTGGAAATATCTGTAAAGCAACCTGTGAAAGTGTATAAAGGAATGCCGATAGGCCAGCTTATTTATTTTCCTGTGGATGGTGATATTGAAAACCCGTATGATAAAAAGAAGAATGCCAAATACAGCAATCAGCCTGACAGACCTGTGGAGAGTATGATGTGGAAGAATAAATTTTAGTTGAGCTTCCAGATCGTGTAATTAAGAATCGTTGCAAAACTTACCCAACTGATATAAGGTACCAGCAACCATGCTGCCAGCTTACTTACATTGGCAAAAGCAAAGATTGTAAGTAATATAAACAACCACATTGCTATTATTTCAACCAAAGCCCAGCCAATCTCTTGCTGCCCGAAAAATATAAATGACCAGAGAAAATTAAGAAATAGTTGAATGGTGAAAAGAGTAATAGCGGTTCTTTTAAGAATTTCACTGCTATCAGATTTCCAAACAAGAAACAATGCAACACCCATCATGATATAAAGGGTTGTCCATACCGGAGCAAAAACCCAGTTGGGTGGGTTCCAGGAAGGCTTGTTAATCGTCTGGTACCAACTCTCAACACCCGTTGCCGTGAAGAAACCACTAACACCCCCTACTATAAGAGGAATAGCCACTGATATTATTAATTTAAAAATATTGTTCATACAAGAATAACATGGAAAGAAACGAAATGTTTATAAGGCATCTACCCCGTTCTTTTTGTAAAATGCGATCAACCAGGCCACTACTTCATTATAACTTCTTTTTCCGGCCGGCTGATTATTCGCTTTCAAAAAATGACCATAGCCCCAGGCAACAATTGGTTCCAACGGGTTTCTATATTTATAATAAAAATCCCTGAACTCCTGCTGATCTTTTAATACCTGTGGATGTGCTTTTTTCTGAAATGCCAATGCGAGGCTAGTATTTCTTCGATACACTTCATTCACTGCATAGTTGTAAACATCATAATAGGCCGAATATCGATAGACATTCTGATCGTATTCCTTGCAAGCAAGAAAACCAACAAAGTTGGCTTCGCTTTCTTTTCCATAACCTAACTGATGGGCCATTTCATGCGCCGTTACAAAAGGCTCCAGGAAACGTGGAATGGTTGTATTTACCTGGCCTTCGCCGGAAAAAGGATTATAATATCCCTGGAAGCCAAGATAATTCCCCAAATAACTAAAGATGGAAGGCTTAATTGACCGTGGTTTATACTTTAGAAACGGATACTTTTTTGCTACTTCGCTATAGGCTTTAACAGCACTGCTGAACAACCTGCTTTTCCGGTTAAAAGAATCCCGTTGTTCCATTGTTACAAACTCTGCATAATAGTTAAGCTTGTTTTGTATTACGTTGGTCAATGTATCAAGGTCTGTCAAAGTATAAGTTTTTACTTCCAGATCAAGCTGATAGGCTATGCCTTTTCTGTTATAATTCAATCCCCAAAACAAATTAAAAAACACATACAGGAACAACATGATAAATATTCCTTGTTGCAAAGCCATTACAAAATATTTCCTGTTCAATTTCCTGGTGAAGAGTAATTTGAAGAACTTTAAAACCTTGTAAATAACAATCATGATGAGAAATCCGTAAAAAACATCCCCAATGCTAAATGGCAACCAGCCAAACAAAAATCTTTGCGTTTTGGCAATTACAGGATATACACCGCGGCTATAATTATGCTCTACCCAACCAGGATACCAGGAAGCCCATTTTATGAGGATTGTCAGCACAATTAAGAGAACCCAATTCCAACTCTTCATCAACCTTGTCAATAAACGGGCAATAATTTTCTGCAAGTGTTTAATTATTAGGGATTAAGCGATTTGGCTAAAATAGTAAGAATCTGATAAAAAAGCCTGAAATCCTTATGCCAGATTGGCCTAATCCCCTTACCTTTGCACACTCTTTTAAAAAGTTGACTAATGAGCCGCCGCCGGGAGTTTGAAATAGCTTTTGTGGGGTTGAAACCCGGGATTCATGAATACAACTATTTAATTGATGACAGGTTCTTTGAGACTTTCCTGCAGCAGGACTTTCGCCATTGCAAGGCCAATGTAAAACTATCGCTTGACAAAAAGAGCAGTTTTATGTTGCTGAAATTTGAAATTGGCGGTACATTAGAAGTTACCTGCGACCGTTGTAACAGTAATCTTCCGCTTGATCTGTGGGATGAATTCAACATCACTGTAAAGATGGTGGAGAATCCTGAACTGATGAATGAAAATGAGGATGATCCTGACATGTATTACATCGCACAGGGTGAAAGCCATATTGATGTAGCTAACTGGATATTTGAGTTCATCAACTTGAGCATACCCATGCAGAAGACTTGTAACAACGATGAGATGAACGGCCCACATTGCAATGTAAATGCAATTGATGTGCTTAGAAAAATGGAAACAGATGCAGATGAGTATACCGGAAAAAAGAACAATAAAGAAGTAAAGGAAAATCCGATCTGGAAAGATCTTGATAAGTTTAAAAATTTAGAATAAATATTTGAGTTATGCCAAATCCCAAACGCAGACACAGTCAGCAAAGAAGTGCAAAACGCAGAACGCATTATAAAGCTACAACTGCCACTTTAACTACAGACAGCACTACAGGTGAAACACATGTTCGCCACCGTGCCCATGTAAGTGAAGGGAAATTGTATTACAAAGGAAAAGTGGTTGCTGAAAAAGCTCCCCTGAAAGCACAGTAATATTATTTCAAGAGCTTTTTTAATTCCAAATCCATTTGGCTATATCGTCCATGTGGAATTTGGAATTTGTCATTTCTAAACTTACTGGCATATGAATATTGGTATTGACATGATGGGTGGTGATTTTGCTCCGCTGGAAGCAGTGAAAGGAGTACAGTTATACCTGTCTGGTCATAATATTCCGGCCAAGCTGGTACTTATCGGTGATCAAGTACAAATAGACAAACTTGTTCAGGAATATAAGATACCTGCTAATGAGATAAGTATTGTTCATGCAGATGAGGTAATTGACATGCATGAACATCCTACCAAAGCATTAAAGGAAAAACAAAGATCTTCCATCGCAATTGGTTTTCACTTGCTGGCCTCCGGCAAAATTGATGCGTTCATCAGTGCCGGCAATACAGGTGCTATGCTAGTAGGTGCTTTGTTTAGCATTAAAGCACTTGAAGGAGTTATCAGGCCCACCATTTCGAGTATTATACCAAAGGCTGAAGGTGGAACCGGTTTGTTGCTGGATGTTGGATTGAATGCTGATTGCAAACCCGAACAACTGAACCAGTTTGCTATTATGGGTACTGTTTATGCAAAACATATCCTGGGTATAGATGACCCGAAAGTTGGGCTGATAAATGTGGGTGAAGAAGAAGGAAAAGGCAATATACTGGCACAAGCAACCTATCCCCTGCTGAAGGAAAATAAACATATCAATTTCATTGGCAATATTGAAGGCCGTGATGTATTGCTCGACAAAGCAGACGTAATGGTTTGCGAAGGTTTTACAGGAAATATCATTTTAAAGCTTGCTGAATCATTGTACGAAATCAGCAATGAAAAAAAAGTACAGGAAGCTTATTTCGAACGATTCAATTTTGAGAACTATGGCGGCACACCTGTACTTGGAGTTGCAAAGCCGGTTATTATTGGTCATGGCATTTCAGGTGCAAAAGCATTTATGAATATGATCCATCTTGCACAACTGATGATTGAAAAAAAACTAATGCAAAAAATGAAGGAAGAACTTTCATAACTCCTCATTGGTTTTCCACATAATTTCTTATTAGTTTAATAAATACCCTTTTTCCGGTATATAGTTTTTATACATCTGAAGTACCTTTAATAAAATATCAGGTCTTGAAAACAATACCACCATTTCTACTTTTAGTTTTTATTTCTCTCTGTGTAAGAGCCCAGTCAGGCGACCCGATTCTGATCAGTAAAGGGTTATACATACCAAATGAAAAGACAGTACTTTATAAAATTGGAGACAGGAATATATCCCTCAAAGTGGTGCAATATGGTGAACAAAGAAATTTTGTATGCATTAACCTGCATGCAAATGAAACCACATCTGTTCAGGCTGCAAAGAAAGTTCTGCAGGAAACCGGTGGCACACTTATCATGATTGAGAATAGCAGGCAACGGGTGATAAAATTCAGACTAAAGGGTATTACGTATGGATTCGACCCGAACAGGATGTTTTCAAGAACAGGTATTGAACAAACGATGAGAGATAACAGACGGATCACTCGTGATGCAATGAATGAAGTTGAAAAATTTGCTCAAATGGTTTTACAACTGATACCTGATAGTACAGGATGCATAATTGCTTTGCATAATAATACTGAAGAAGCATATTCAGTTAAAAGTTATTTACCCGGTAGCGACAGAGAGAAAGATGCAAAAGCTGTATACGCTGACAGCACACAGGATGTGGATGATATTGTTTTTACAACTGATAGTATTTTATACCGGAGAATGGCGGATTTTGGTTTCAATAGTATCTGGCAGGATAATGAAAATGCCAAAAAAGACGGCTCACTAAGTATTTATTGCGGCGAAAAGAACAAACGGTATATTAATATAGAAACGCAGCATGGAAGACAGCAGCAATATGAAATTATGCTTGAAAAACTTCTTACTATTCTTGCTGATGAAAATAACAGGGCGATAAAAGAAGAGGATGTCTCTCCGGATATGTAAGCAGATTAACCTGTCATTTTTTCAATTAAAAGTTTGTTGATAAGTGTTTGAAAAAGTTTTGGTATGATAGACTTGAGACTGTATTTTTGCACTCCCAAAAAGGGAAGGCAGATTCCGTAGCTCAGTTGGTAGAGCAATACACTTTTAATGTATGGGCCCTGGGTTCGAGTC
>CAYVSH010000011.1:0-39516 GCA_964453625.1 uncultured Chitinophaga sp. | reverse complement strand
GAACTTGCAAGAAAAGCAAGAGATAGTAAGTTGACAGCGGATGATCTTACAGGCGGTACTTTTACAATAACCAATGGTGGTGTCTTTGGTTCTTTAATGAGTACACCTATAATCAATATACCGCAAAGTGCAATTTTGGGTATGCATAAAATACAGGAAAGGCCTATGGTTGAGAATGGTCAGGTGGTTGTAAAGCCAATGATGTACCTTGCTCTTAGCTATGATCACCGGATAATAGATGGAAGGGAATCGGTTAGTTTTTTAGTAAGAGTAAAAGAGCTTCTTGAAAATCCAGAACAACTATTAATAGGTAAGGACCCGGTTAAAACGCTCCTTGAACTTTAATCTAATAATAATCCATACAAATTTTATGAAAAAAAATGAATTAGTTATTGTAACTCTTGCAATGCTTGTAATTTCCTCTTGTCAAAAGGAAATTGATTGGGGTGCAAGCGGTTCTTTATCAGCTAATCAAATTTTAGTAAAGATCAGTTCAAAAACCGGTACAGATAGTACTATTGTTTCATATACCTATAACTCACAACGAAAATTGATTAAGGAGTCAACGACTGGAATTTCTGGAGGTACTGTAGTTGATAATGAATTAATAATAAATAGAAATACAAGTGGTGTAATATTAAACACAGTACAAAAATCACCTGCATTAATTGCAGCAGGTATAGACAGTGTTATAACAACTTATAGATATAATTCCACAACTTCTATATATACTTCATCAGTATTTAATTTACAGCTAGGTGGTTTTAACGTAGCGGATAGTGCAGTTTATGTTTATGATGCTATTGGAAAAATTACAAGTGAGGATCATTATTTAAAATCAGGTTTTCTGCCACCCTTTTTGGCCTTAAGAAATCAATATACATATTCTCCTGACGGGCAGGATATTATAGGCGTAGCACAATTAGCAGCAACTACTCCTGGCTCTCCCCAAGTGCCTGTAGGTGGACAAACCTATTCATATGATTCTAAAATAAACCCATTGATTACAAAGAATGAGGCTATAGTTCTTGCCCGGGTTGGTCTTTACAATGCTCATAATAGTTTGAAGACCGTAGTAACAAATACTGTTTCGCCATCTTCAAATTTTACAATTGATTTTACATACAAATATAATTCAGTAAATAAACCGGACTCCTCATTTGGTACCAGAACAGGCGGTGCTGTAACCGTTTCAAAATTTTTTTATAGTAATTAATTGTCTTTATTATCTTATTTTAAATGATGATAATTAAAGGTAATATGCAGACATGAGTCGCTTTTTTTCATATATAAATTCTGCAATTACAATTCTCTCAAATTATACTGGAACAGAACCATTTGCTTCTTACAGCAAAAAATATTTTTCAGCCAACAAAAAATATGGTAGTAAAGACAGGAAGCTGATCAGCCATCTATGTTATTGTTATTTCAGAACAGGAGGATCTTTGACATCATTATCAGTTGAGGAAAGACTGATTGCTGGTTTATTTCTTTGCTCTGATAAGCCAGTCGAAATGCTTGAGGCTTTAAAGCCAGGGTGGAATAAGCTGGTGCATTTAAAAACTGTGGAAAAGTATAAAATTATAGTAGACAATGATACGTTGAAAAGTGTTTTTCCATGGCATGAAGAATGCAGTGATGAAATTGAAGCTAAGGCCCTTTCAAATTCATTTCTAATTCAACCGGATCTATTTCTTCGTATCAGGCCAGGTTATGAGATGATTGTTTCTGAAAAATTGAAAAATGCAGGATATAGTTATAGGGTTATTCATGAAAGTTGTCTTTCTCTTTCTAATTCTTCTAAAGTAGATGATATACTTTCTATTAATGAGGAGGTTGTAATACAGGATTATAACTCACAAAGAGTAGGTGATATTTTAATAGAACTTAAAAATAATTTTCCCTGGAATAATGCTGAGGTTTGGGATTGTTGTGCTGCCAGCGGAGGGAAATCTATTATGGCAAAAGATATACTGGGGGATTTTTCTTTAACTGTATCCGATATACGAGAAAGTATCATTAATAATTTAAAAAGGAGATTTTCAGACGCATCTATAAAAAAATATAATTCATTTATTGCAGATCTTACTATGCCGGTTTCAGATTTTAATAAAGACAAGTTTGACCTGATTATTGCTGATATTCCCTGTACTGGTAGCGGCACCTGGAGCCGTACACCTGAACAATTGTTTTTTTTCGAACCGGCGAAAATTGATGAATATGCAAAACTTCAAAGGAGTATTCTGAAAAATGTTATTTCATATCTGAAACCTGGCGGTTATTTGTTGTATATAACCTGTTCAGTTTTTAAAAGGGAAAATGAAGAAGCGGTTGAGTTTCTAAGAAATAATTCTAATCTGAAAACACTGAAAATGAAATTGCTAAAAGGATACGAAATAAAAGCTGATAGTATGTTTGCTGCCCTTTTACAAAAGCAATTATAAAATAAAGGCCTCAGCAGTTCCTAACAAATTGCTTTCATTATAGAATTTGATATAGTAGATACCCGGGGCAAATCTTACCATTGGTATTTCAATTGTTTTTTTGCCGATAGCTTTCGACTCCTTTAGTTGTAACACCAAACTGCCTTTGCTATCAAATATACTTATCGGCATATTATTGATGGCATAGGGTGTCTCAACTATAATTACAAGGTTCTTGTTGCTTACCGGGTTAGGTTGTACGGTAATAAGTTCTTTAAATGGACCGGGTGGAGTAACGATAACACAATTCGTTGTAGAGTTAATAGTAGATGTATCGATATATACAGCAGTGAAGCTTGCTGATGCAGTATCTATTATTTGTCGGATCCTGTATGTATAAACGCCGGTGCTCATACCGGATAAATCATTTGAAAAAGTATAGTTTTTATTAGAAAGAACTGCACCTCCCTGAGCATTTACTTCACCAATTTTAGTGAAGATATTTTCTGCCGGGCCTTTACGTTCAATTTCATACTTCATGCTATTGACATCCTTGCTGCTCCAGGAAACAGTTACCATGCAATTAGATATCGTAGAAGATGAGGTAGCATATTCGATAAGCAGGTTTGAGAAAGCAAGTTTCATATTCGGAATTCCATAACCGAACCTGTCATCAGGAGCGGAGAACTTATGACTTGCCACTTGTAATGATTTTAGGATTTTCATGTTATTAAACTCCGGGAAACCTTGCCAAAGGCAGGTTGCCAAGCCTGCCATATTTGGACAGGCAAATGAAGTTCCGTTAGATGCACCAATGGTGTTATTGCCAACCTGGATAAGAGCAGATACACCAACAGAAACCATATCTGGCTTTATTTGTCCATCGGATGAAGGACCGTATGCAGAAAAACTTCCAACTGTACCAGCAGCGTTAACAGCCCCAACACCTATTACACTGTCTGCATCGGATGGAGAGATTAAAAATTTCCAGGGGCTATTACCGGTATTACCTAATGCATTAAATACAAGCAATCCTTTTTTGGCTGCAAGGTCAGCCCCTTTTGCAGAAATGGTAGTATTCCCATTCATGTCTGCATAAGTATAATTCAAAGATGCATTATCAAAGTCATAATAGCCCAATGAAGAAGAGATGATATCAGCCCCGGAACTATCGGCTCTTTCGGCACCACAGACCCAATTAAATTCTTCAATAGGGTATTCGCTGGCATCATCTTCAGTTTTATACAACCAAAAAGAAGCTTTAGGGGCTTTACCAATAAATTGTCCCGGAATATTTGCAGCGATTGTAGAAAAACAATTCATGCCATGACCGCCATCGTTAGTTACGTTTGCTTCCCGGTTCACAAAATCCCATGTTCCTAATACCTGACCGTTTACGTTTATGCTGTCAAAAGCTTTTAGTACGGTATAATTATTATAGCCATTATCCAACATGCCAATTTGCATGCCCTGACCCCTTAAGCCAATGTTGTGAAGGAATTCACCATTGTGCAAATGAATTTCATTATATGAAGCGGTGCCATAGTTATAATAATCGGCTGTGATCAAATTAGTTTCTTCAGTACTGGGTATTTGAGATATAATTTCCTCAAAGGCAAATTTATTTTGATTAATAATCCCATTTTCTGCTAGCCTGGCTGCAATGCCATTTACAGATTCAACAAAAGATAAAGCCTGGATATTGGATATTGCACCGGGGTTACTGACCTGGACCGTAACTGCATTTTGCCACCGGGAAACATTGAGGACAGTTACATTTGGGATGTTTGCAATTTGTGAAATATAAGATGGGGTAACAGGAAGATCGGTACTATCAACAGGAATACTATATTTTATTCTTCTTGTGATTGCCCGTTGTGACAAATAAGTGGATGGATTAGCTATCGTATGGGGAGTACCACCTTTGTTTTTTAGTTTTATAACATACCTTGTAAACTGGGCATGTGATTCATTCACTAAAACTAGGATAAGAAAGAGAAAGAGTAGATTTCTTTTCATGTACACAGGTGATTATATCCTTTCAAAGTTACAGGTTAACCACTTATCAATTATGGTCAATCATCCACATGGTAATACCAAAGCCTGTTTTATACGGACCTGCAGGATTGCCGGTATTTGGCTGGTATTCCCATAACTCATATTCCCGGTAAATCATGCCTATATTTTTTGAATACTTTTCAACAGATTTGGACTTTGCAGCGTATGATGTCGGGCTGGTAATAGGAACGTTAAAAGCTTCATCAACCTGCTCCACTGTAAGAACATCTGTGTAATTATTTCCACGATAACTAAATGAAACCGGGTCTCCATTATATGTGAAATCCCAATCTTCCATATTGTCATCGTTACTGAAATTATAACCTGCACTATTGTATGGGTTATCCGGCAGGTATTTATTCCCTCTCCAGGTAAACCCGGAACGGATGGGTAAATGAAGCTTTATAAACCTGAGATTGTTTTCTGTGAGTTCGATCTGATCTGCAAGGGGTGTAATAGCATAAGAACCTGCTGCTTGCCATGGTTGAAGTCCGGCAGTATCTCTTAAATACCTGTAAACCCTGTATGCTGGTCTGCCTTCGTTGTCAGTGATTTGGGCATCAATAACATGCTTGACCTGGTATTTCCTGTATTCAATATCCCGTCCAAAATTGGTAAACACCATTGAGTCTATGCGATAAGTGATATACTTACCGGGGGTTAGTTTTATATAATCGTTGATTGATTCGGTGGTGAATTCCTCCTTTTCATTACAGGAGAAAAAGATAATGGCTGAAAAAGCCAGTAGACTGAATCGGATAATAGATTGAAATCTCATAAGTGGTTTTTCTGTATTTACGGATACAATATTTGTTTAGTTGCAGACCGTTTTCATAGATACTTAGCTGCCTTAAAACTACAAAGAAAAAGCGGGGGAATATAGTCACCCCGCTTAAAAACGTATATTTTTTGTGTTTATTGCCTGATTTTAAACCAGTTCGCCACGCTGAATGATGCCTCCGCCGATTACATCATCACCTTCATAGAACACAGCACTTTGCCCGGGAGCAATGCCTTTTACGTTTTCATAAAACCTGACTTTCATGCTGCCATTTTCAGGGTAAATATTTGATAAGCTTCCTTTATCCTTGTACCTGATCTTGGTTGTTGCTTCCATACCCGGTGTAATAGTATCTTATTTGATAAGGTTTAGTTTACCTACGATCATATCATTTTGTTCCAGGTCTTCTTCATCACCAAGCATCACCGTATTATTAGCGGGATCAATTTTTGTTACAAAAACTGGCCGTCCTAACGCAATGTCCAAACCTTTACGCTGACCAATGGTATAAAAAGGATAGCCTTTATGTTGACCAAGTATGTTTCCATTCTTGTCTACAAAATTGCCACCGTAAACTTTTTCTTCCAATCCATCAACTCTTCTTTTTAAAAAGCCACGGTAGTCATTATCAGGCACAAAACAAATTTCGTAGCTCTCACTTTTCTTTGCCAGTTCCGGGTATCCATAATCCAGAGCCATTTGCCTGATCTCTGTTTTTCGATAGGGAGCTAGTGGGAGAAGGGTTCTGCGGAGCAGATCTTGCTGTAATCCCCACAGTACATAGCTCTGGTCTTTTGTTTCGTCAATGGCTTTGCTGATAACATATCGGCCATTATCATGTTGTCGGATTTTTGCATAATGCCCGGTTGCAATAAAATCACATCCTAATGCATCAGCTTTTTTTAATAATGCCCGCCATTTGATATGAGTATTGCATAGTACACAAGGATTAGGCGTTCTGCCGGCAAGGTACTCTTCTACAAAATTGTCAATTACAAACCCTCCAAATTCTTCTCTTATATCTAAAATGTAGTGAGGGAATCCATGTTCCACTGCTGCCTGCCGGGCATCATTAAAGCTATCAACATTGCAACAGCCGGTTTCTTTTTTACTGCCACCACTTTCGGCATAGTCCCAGGTCTTCATGGTGATGCCAACAACCTCATACCCTTCATCATTGAGCATAAGAGCCACTACGGTACTGTCAATACCGCCACTCATAGCCACCAGCACTTTTCCTTTTTTGCTCATATCATTCAAAATTTTGCAAGCAGCAAATATACAACGAATTTGACCGTTGCTACTCATCCATTTCTTTCAATAGCGTTACGTTTTATTCCTTAATTTCCACTTTTTAAACATAATTACTGCATTATGAAGAAAATGCTTTTGCTGTCTGGGTTGTTCTTTGTTATAGTTTCATCGTATTCACAAGATCTTAAATACTATTTACCTGAAGATGTTACTTACAATCCTGCCATTCCAAAACCAAAAGACATCATTTATCATGAGGTAGGTGAGTGGCATATTACTCATGACCGGTTGACAAACTATATGAAAGCAGTTGCTGCAGCTGCACCCGAACGGATCAAACTTGAATTAATGGGTTTAAGTTATGAAAACAGACCTCAGTTTTTGCTGATCATTACATCCCCAAAAAATCATCAGCGGCTGGAAGAAATAAGACAGCAGCATTTAAAACTGACTGATCCTGCCCAAGCCGGTTTAGTTAATATTGAAAACATGCCGACTGTACTTTGGATCGGTCATTCCATTCATGGTAATGAACCAAGCGGAGCCAATGCAAGTTTATTAAGTGCTTATTACCTGGCCGCAGCGCAGGGTAAACAAATTGATGATCTGTTGGATAATGTGGTGATTCTTTTTGACCCTTCTTTTAACCCGGACGGGTTACAACGTTTCTCCACGTGGACTAACCAGCATAAAAGTAAAAATCTTGTAACAGACCCCAGTTCAAGAGAATTTAATGAAGTATGGCCTGGAGGTCGTTTTAACCATTATTGGTTTGACCTGAACCGTGACTGGCTTCCTGCAATACATGTAGAAAGCCAAAACCGGTTGAAATGGTTTCATCTATGGAAGCCGAATATCCTTACTGACCATCACGAAATGGGAAGCAATGCAAGCTTCTTTTTTCAGCCAGGTGTACCCTCAAGGGTGAATCCATTAACACCTGCTATTAATCAGGAGTTAACAGATAAAATTGGAAAATTTCATGCTAAGTATCTGGATAAAATCGGATCCATGTACTTCACGAAAGAGGGATATGATGATTTCTATTATGGAAAAGGGTCAACCTATCCGGATGTACAAGGTTGCATCGGAATATTATTTGAACAAGCAAGTTCGAGAGGTCATGCCCAACAAACCAACAATGGTATTTTAAAATTTCCATTTACAATTAAAAATCAATTTACTGCAACACTGTCTACATTAGAAGCAGCCCGTTCATTACGAAAAGAATTATTGGAATACCAACGGGATTTCTTCAAAAATGCAACAAACCGTGCGGCCACTTTCCCAACTAAAGGGTATGTATTTGGTGATAAAAATGACAAAGCCAAAACTTATCATTTTGCCGAAATGCTGCAGCGCCACCAGATCATTATTAATGAACTGCCTGATGGATGGACTGATAGAGAATTTGAAAAAGGAGCTGCATTTACTATTTCATTGAACCAGGGACAACATAGTTTGATAAGGGCCATCTTTGAAAAAACACTGGATTACAAGGACAGTTTGTTTTATGATATAACTGCCTGGACAATGCCATTGGCTTTTGGACTTCCTTACAAAGAACTGACTTCTGTGAACTTAGGTTCAAAGGTTGAAACATTGAATTTTCCGAAGGGAACTGTTATCGGAGGTCAATCTTCTTACGCCTATATTTTTGAATGGGATGAATTATATGCGCCGGCTGCATTGAATGAAATACTAGATGCAAAACTTATTGCAAAAGTAGCTACTAACACATTTGAAATACCTGTAACTGGTGGAAATAAAAAGTTTGACTATGGAACAATTGCAGTTCCTGTGAAAATGCAAAATGATGATGCGGCAACTGTATATGCCAAACTTAGTGCAGTAGCAGAAAAATACAGGTTAAGGGTTTATTCAGTTCCAACAGGAAACGTTATCAGTGGAAGTGATCTTGGCAGCAATAAGTTTGTAACAGTTACAAAACCGAATATTGCTATGATAGTTGGTTCCGGTGTAAATGCAACAGATGCCGGTGAGATTTGGCATTTGCTGGATCAACGAATGAATATACCAGCTACTCATCTTGAAAGCAACACTTTCAATCGTACTGATGCAGGTAAATATAATACACTCATCTTGGTTGGCGGTAATTACAATGAGTTGAATAAAGAGAAACTGAAGACATGGGTTCAGGAAGGCGGCACTTTGATACTGACCGAAGAAGCTGTAAGCTGGGCGGCACAAAATGGTATCAGTACAGTAAAGTTTAAAAGAGTGAAAGCGGCAACAGACAGCACACAAAAACTTCGTTATGTTGACAGAGAAGAAATTGACGGTGCACAACGGGTAACGGGTGCCATCTTTGGTGCAGAAGCAGATCTTACCCATCCGTTGGCCTATGGTTATAATCAGAAAACAATCAGCCTGTTCAAAGCCAACAGTGTGTTTATGGAAAAAAGCAAAAATCCATATGCCACTCCTTTTTATTATGGCAGCAAACCATTGCAAAGTGGCTGGGTAAGTAGAGAAAATGGCGATGCTATTAAAAACTCAGCAGCGGTAATTGTAAATACTGTAGGAAACGGCCGGGTAATCAATATTGCCGATAACCCTAATTTCAGGGCTTTTTGGTTGGGTGGTAGCAAGTTGTTTATGAATGCCATCTTCTTTGGAAGAATAATTGACGCAGCCAGTGGAAGAGGCGAGGAGTAGTTTAATTATTCACATTTTTGTTTGTGCGAACCGGAATTGATTTCAGCATAAAGAATATTCTTAACTTGCCTGACTAATTAATATTTACGTCACTTTAAAATTGAGCACTATGATTAAAATGCAAGTAATCGGACATCTCGGTAAGGACTGTGTTGTGAACACAGTGAATGGTAAAAATGTAATCAACTTTACTGTTGCCCACTCCGAAAAGTACAAAGACAGCCAGGGGACTTTACAAACAAAAACCATCTGGGTAGATTGTGCTTACTGGACTGACAGAACTGCCGTAGCGCCTTACCTTACAAAAGGCACACAGGTGTATGTGGAAGGTCAGCCAGAAGCAAGGTCTTTCCAAAGAAATGATGGGACACCCGGTTCTTCCCTTTCTTTACGTGTAAGAGAAGTACAATTACTGGGAAGTAAGAACGACAGCAGTAATGCTGGAAGTTCTTATCAGCAAAATTCATCAGCCTCTTCTTCATCAGGTAGCAGCACACCTGCTCCAAATGAAATTACAGAGCCGGTGGATGACCTTCCGTTCTAATTATTTAAATGAGTCAATTAATGCCCTGGTTTTACCGGGGCATTTTATTTTTATATGTATCTTGTTTTATGAAATGGTTTTTCGTTTTACAACTATCCTTTCTTCCTTTTGTTTTATTTGCACAGCGGCAAGTAAAGACTTTACAAACTGATGTATTGATTATTGGTGCCGGCACCGGAGGCACTGCAGCAGCTATTCAATCAGCAAGGTTAAACTCCAAAACTATTTTAGTAGAACCAACAACCATGTTGGGCGGAATGCTTACTGCTGCAGGCGTCAGTTGCACTGATGGAAACGACCAGTTGCCCAGTGGTATTTGGGAAGAATTTCGTCAGGCTTTATATAAACATTATGGAAGAAAACCACTTAATACCGGTTGGGTAAGCAATACCAATTTCGAACCAAAAGTTGGGGATAGTATTTTTAAAGCATGGGCGGTGAAAGAAAAAAATCTTTGGGTTTATTACGGTTTTGAATTTGAAGCTGTTCAAAAAAATGGTAATAAATTAACCGGAGCCACATTTCGGAACAAGGATAATTCTGAAGTATTGAAAATTAAAGCCAAAGTAATAATAGATGGTACAGAGTTGGGGGATGTGTTTGCAGCTGCTGGTGCTGCTTATGATTTAGGGATGGATGACCCGGCAGTGAGTGGTGAAAAAGAAGCAAGGGAAAAGAATAATATTATACAAGACCTGACATGGGCTGCGGTTTTAAAAGATTATGGACCCGGTACTGATAAAACGATTGCAAGGCCCGATGGGTATGATGCCAGAAAATTTTATTGCACCTGCACCGATGCACCCTGTGAAGGAAAACCCTGGAATGGCGATAAAATGAAAATGCTGAACTATGGAAAATTACCAAGAAGTCCCGGCGTGAAAAAAGATAAATATATGCTCAACTGGCCGCCATTCGGAAATGATATTTATTTGAATGTTGTGGAAGATAAAACGGAGATAAGAAATATAAAGTATGACAGTGCAAAAAGACATACGCTGGGATTTATATATTTCATGCAAACAGAACTGGGAATGAAAAACATCGGCCTTGCTGATGATGAACTGGATGGCGGCATGGCCCTGATTCCATATAACCGGGAGGGAAGAAGAGTAAGAGGTGTGGTGCGGATGAATATCAATCATATCAAAAATCCGTATGATTATACTTTGTATAGAACAGGGATAGCTGTTGGTGATTACCCAGTGGATCATCATCATGCCCGCTACCCGGGAAAAGTGCCGGAGATAGAATTTCCATCAATACCGGCTTATAATGTACCAATGGGAGTAATGATACCAGAGAAAACAGATGGCCTGATTGTTTGTGAAAAAGGAATTTCGGTGACCAATATTGTAAATGGTACTACCAGACTGCAACCTGTGGTTTTACTAGCAGGACAAGCAGCAGGAGTGCTTGCAGCTAAATCCGTTCAGTTGAAAAAGAAAGTAAGAGAAGTGCCGGTGCGAACAGTGCAGGAAGAATTACTGAAAGCAAAAGCTCACCTGATGCCTTTTACCGATGTAAAACCGGATGACCCGCATTGGGAAGCGATTCAAAAAGTAGGCGCTGCCGGCATACTAAAAGGAATTGGCAAGGCCGAAGGTTGGGCGAATAAGATGTTTTTTTATCCGGATAGTTTAGCAAGTGGTGCTGAATTTTCTTCAGGTATGTTAAGGTTTGGTAGATATTTTAAAAGCTATCACCGTTTGTCGAGACCATTTCAGGAAATTAACGTTACGAATTGCTTGATCATGCTTAAACAATTAAAGCCATTTGTTAAAACGGAATTATTCAGAAATGTTCATAAACCAGAGGAACTAAAAGACAACTGGATAAAATGGGGTTTGAAAAACTTTGATGTAAACAGACCGATTACCAAGAGAGAATTAAGTGTACTACTCGATAATTGTTTATTACTTTTCGGTAGCAAAAATCTGCCCTTGGATATAAACGGAAAAATGGGTTTTAAATACAGAGAATTTTAATATGCAAAAACAATTTTTTATAGCCTGCTTTTTCTTTATTGCTTTATCGGCATCAGCGCAAAAAGACTGGCAAATCGCCATTCAGACATGGACTTTTCACAAGTACAGTTTTTTAGAATCGGTTGATAAGGCAGACAGTTTGGGTGTTAGAGATCTGGAAGTATATCCCGGTCAGAAAGTGGGCGGAACAATACCCGGTGTGTTCAGTTTTTCATTAGATAAAGATGCAAGGGACAAGCTGAAACAATACCTCCATTATAAAAAGATCAGGGTGGTTGCATTAGGAGTGATTGATAAATACTATTACAATAAAGACAACCTCGAAAAATTTTTTGAGTTCGCAAAGTATATGAATATTCCCTTCATTACTGCAGAACCTGAATGGGAAGACCTGGATCAATTCAACCGTTTAGCTGCAAAATATAAAGTGAAAGTAGCATTGCACTGCCACCCTAAGCCATCCAGCCATTATTGGCACCCGGATTCAACACTGAAAGCAATGAGCGGCAAAAAAAATATTGGTGCCTGGCCTGATATTGGTCACTGGGCAAGAAATGGAATTGATATACAAGAAGCGTTGAAAAAAGTAAAGACTAAATTATGGGGGATGCACCTGAAAGATATAGAGTCTTTTGATAATGTAAAAGCAAAGGATGTTTTATTTGGTAAAGGAGTGTGTGATTTACCATCTGTGATGAAGCTTATGAAACAAATGAATTTTAAAGGGGTGCTATCCTTGGAGTATGAGGCAAATGAGTATAACAATATGGATGACATGCGTTACAATAAGAGTTTCATTGATACAGTAATAAGACAGCTTTTGATTAAATAGTAACCTCGAGCAAAATTATTTCTATTACTATAAAAAATGAGGAACATGTCCGGCAGAAGAAAATTTTTGAAACAGGCTGCAGGTGTATCATTAGCAGCACCGTTTGCTTCATTTGCTTTTAGTGAAGAAGAGATAGAAAAGCGAATCATTCCGTATGAAAAAAAGTTCACCTTCAATAATAATATCCAGGTAGCCATCATTGGCTTTGGTATTATGGGAAGCCGTAATGCAAAAACTGTTTTACAAATACCAGGGATCAAACTGAAAGCCGTTTGCGATCTTTATAAAGGACGCCTGGAAAGAGCAAAAGAATTGTATGGCAATGATCTTTTAGTTACACAATCTTATCAAGAGATTTTGAAAAGTAAGGATATTGACGCCGTTATCATCTGCACCAGCGACCAATGGCATGATACAATTTCCATTGATGCTATGAAAGCAGGAAAAGCAGTGTATTGCGAAAAGCCGATGGTGCATAAGTTGAACCAGGGGTGGGACGTAATAAGTGTACAAAAACAAACAGGTGCAGTTTTTCAGGTAGGCAGTCAACGGGTCAGTAGTATAGCATATGCAGAAGCTAAAAAGTTTTATAAAGCCGGTGAGATCGGGCAGTTGAATTGCATTGAAGCTTCTTTTGACCGTCATACTGCCCTTGGCGCATGGCAATATACAATGCCACTTGATGCATCAGTAGATACAGTAGCCTGGAAAAAATATTTTAAATCTCCCTCCAATCTGCCTTTTGATGCCAAACGTTTTTTCTGGTGGCGTAATTACAAAGAATATGGCACTGGCGTGGCTGGAGATTTATTCGTCCATCTTTTATCCGGGATTCATTTTCTAACAGATACAAAAGGGCCATCCAGAATTTTTGCTACCGGAGATCTTAGTTATTGGAAAGATGGCCGCAATGTCCCGGATGTAATGACCGGTATAATGGAATACAAGGCCACAAAAGAACATCCTGCTTTCCAGGTATTATTAAAAGTGAATTTAGCAAGTGGAGGAGAAAAAGTAGAAAGCGGCAAAGTTAAATTTTATGGTAGTGAAGGGATGATTGATTTTGGCTGGAATGATTTTACTATTTACCGCAATAAATTTTCATCTTTTCCTAATATTGGCGGATGGGATTCATTGGATACCTACCCACAATTAATGCAGCAGGAGATTTTACGAAATTATAAACACAAGTATCCTCAATCAGATCATCCACAAACTGAAAGCAAACCTTTACGTTTTGTGGCACCGGAAGGGTATGATGACCGCTTCGATCATTTTGTCAACTTTTTTGAATCGGTTCGAAATGGTAAGCCGGTAATTGAAGACGCTGCATTTGGTTTCCGTGCAGCAGCTCCTTGTTTGGCTTGTAACGAAAGTTATTTTCAAAAAAAGGTAATTAACTGGGACCCTGTCCGAATGAAGCTTCTCTAATTTTATGGTTTAGATTGTCCCCTTATAGTGTTGGAGGTTATCTTTGCCCAATGCCAGAACAACTATTTTCCTACAAGCAGTTATTTAATTTTTCGAAAAATATTTTTCAAAAAATTGGTTGCTCGTCTGAGCATGCAGAATTAGCGACAAAAGCATTGCTTTCAGCAGATCTCCGTGGAATAGATTCACATGGTATTGCCCGCCTCAGTGGATATGTAAGGTTGTGGGAAGCAAAAAGGGTAAATGAGAATCCTGATATTAAAGTAATACATGAAACACCATCGACTGCAGTTGTGGATGGTGATAGTGGATTAGGTTTGGTGATTGCACCGTTTGCTATGCAAATTGCAATTGAAAAAGCGAAAGCTGTAGGTACTGGTTGGGTAAGCGTACAGAACAGTAATCACTTTGGTATTGCTGCATATCATGCAATGATGGCTTTGGAACATGATATGATTGGTATTGCAATGACAAATGCAAGCCCGTTGGTTGCACCTACTTTCTCAATTGACAAAATGCTGGGAACAAATCCTATCTGTGTAGCAGCACCTGCTGGTAATGAACCAGCATTTATTGCTGACCTTGCAACTACAACCGCTGCGAACGGAAAACTGGAAATATTGCAACGAAAAAATGCAGATACGCCGTTAGGCTGGGTACAGGATTCGGAGGGAAATCCATCCACGGATGCGAATATTTTAAAGAAAGGCGGAGCATTATTGCCGCTGGGTGGCGACAGGGAGCATGGTTCTCACAAAGGCTATGCATTGGGTGCAATAGTTGATATTTTTTCGGCCTTATTAAGCGGTGCTAATTATGCTCCATGGGTACCACCGTTTCCGGCATATGTTCCAATGCCGGCACAGCAACCAGGAAAAGGAATCGGACACTTTCTTGGTGCTTTGAGAATTGATGCTTTTCGCTCAGCAGAGGAATTTAAAAAGAGTATGGATCATTGGATACAAGGTTTTAGAAATGCCAAGACAGTACAAGGAGAAGAAAAAGTTTTAGTGCCTGGAGATCCTGAGAGAGCATTTGAAATGGAAAGACTAGAAAAGGGAATTCCTTTATTAAAACAAGTTATTGAGGATTTAAATTTATTATCCAAAAAATTCGAAATACCTGCATTATAAGGAATCAAGATCTCACTGTTGAATCTTATCTTTGACGCCCTGTCTGTTGATAGGTAACATGCTTGCTGATTCGTAATTCCATTTAAAAAGATTGAAGGGGGTACAAATGAAAGTAATGAAGTTTGGCGGCACCAGTGTGGGTAAGCCGGAAAGAATGCACCAGATAGTTTCGCTGGTAACTAAAGAAACTGAACCTGTTATTGTTGTATTATCAGCTTTGTCTGGTACAACCAATGCATTAGTAGAAATTGGTAACCAGATCGCTAATGGCGATAGGGCTACAGCCAAACAATCGATTGACAAGCTGGAAGCACATTACCAGCAATTTATCTCTGAACTTGTAAAAAAGCCGGAGATATATTCAAAAGCAAAAACAATCTTATCTGAGCATTTTGAATTTCTGAATATCATCCTGAAAATATCTTTCAGTGAAGCTTTAAGTAAAGACATTTTAGCCCAGGGTGAATTATTGTCTACAAAGCTATTCTGTACTTATCTTGAAGAGCAGGAAATTGATCATGCATACTTACCAGCTCTTGAATTTATGACTATTGATCATTATGATGAACCGCAGATTGGTAGCATCAAGGTAAAGTTATCACAGATTTTGCAGCAGCATAAGGAAAAAAAATTGTTTGTAACGCAAGGTTATATATGTCGCAACCCAAGGGGAGAAGTTGACAACCTAAAACGTGGCGGAAGTGATTACTCTGCATCACTTATTGCGGCTGCTATTAAAGCTTCTGTTTGTGAGATATGGACAGATATTGATGGTATGCATAATAACGATCCAAGGATCGTCAAGAAAACTGTTCCGGTAGAGCAGATGAGTTTTGACGAAGCAGCCGAGCTGGCATACTTCGGAGCCAAAATATTACATCCTGCTTCTATCTGGCCGGCACAGCAGTTTAATATACCTGTAAAGCTTCTCAATACAATGCAACCAGAAGCTAAGGGTACTACAATCTCTGAAAAAGCCGGAAGCGTAGGAGTGAAAGCAGTAGCTGCAAAAGATAATATAATTGCCATCCGCATTAAAAGTAGCCGAATGCTGCTTGCTTATGGCTTTCTGCGGAAGATATTTGAAGTGTTTGAAAAATACCGTACTCCCATTGATATGGTAACTACATCAGAAGTAGCGGTATCGCTGACAATAGATAATCCATCTTATCTAAAAGAAATTCTTAAGGAGTTGGAACCATTTGGTATGGTAGATATTGATGAGAACCAGGTTATTGTTTCAGTGGTTGGGAACGAAATTGCCCAAACAGAACTAATGGTTAAAAAACTATTTGGTTCTATTATGAACATACCCGTCAGGATGGTTTCTTATGGCGGAAGTCCGCATAATATATCATTATTGGTGCCAGCTGAATATAAGAACCAGCTATTGCAGCAACTGAATAAGGGGATGTTTGGTTTGGATTAGACTTATTCTTCTTCCTCTTCTTCATTACCAAAGGTATAGATGGCAATGGCCCCGCCACCGCCATTAAAGCCTCCAAAGAAAGGAGTCTTAATTATCTTAACGATTGCGATATCATTGATATTGATCATATTGAGTGTGCCGGGAGAAATTGCAATTTCATCTAAATATATTCCTGGAATATTTCCTCGCAGAACTGGTATACGAATACCAGTTGAGGTATTATAAACCTGTAATCCGGCAACTCTGCCTTCCAGCCAGTCCAAAATATTAAAATATGTTCTTACGCTGGTTTGAGAACCAACGTCAAGTATTGCACCATCAGTGCTTTTGAAAAGTCCAGTGCAATAAAGTTCATTTAGCTTTTCTTCATAAGATTGTACTGCCTGGCGGCCCTTGTATGATTGTGCTGTAACTGCCAATGATAGCCAACTGGCAATGGCCATGAATAATATCTTTTTCATAACCTGTTCCTCCTATCTGTAATTTACTTCAATTTCCTGTTACTGCATCGTTAAGATTTTAAACAGTTGGCTGTAAATAAAAAACCCCTCATTTATTGTGAGGGGTTTTTTTAAGATAAAAAGTTGCTATTACCAACGATTATTATTTGAATAAGCTGGTCTTGCACTCCTTGCAGGTCTTTCTTCCTTAGGTTTTGCAACACTTACTTTAATGGCACGGCCATCAACAGTAGCACCATCCAACTCAGCGATTGCTTTGTTAGCAGCGTCATCATCACTCATTTCTACAAAACCAAAGCCTTTGCTGCGGTTTGTGTATTTGTCCATAATAACTTTTGCAGAAGTCACTTCACCATACTCGGCAAAATAGCTTCTCAGGTCTTCGTCTACAACGGCGAAGCTCAAATTTGAAACATAAATGTTCATGTAAAAAAATTAACTTTTAAAAATTCTTGAGAATAACGCAAGGGTAAAGAAGACTAACTATTAGCAGAAATGCGTAGCAGAATAAATCGTTCACTTACAAAATGCTGTTCGCTCAAATTAACGGGGCGAAGGTAATACATTATTGCCAGACTATTGCTTTTATTTTAAAGCTGTTTTAGTTGATAGCCGGTGGCTCTACATTGAACATATTCCGGGCTTCTTCTTTTTTCCTTATGCCAAAATTATAACGAAGATTAAGGCCAACTCTCCTTGTATCTGACTGCCGGAAGCCGTTTGCATTGACCGACCCCTGCTGAATGGAAAAGTTATTTCTATTGGTAGCAAACATATCACTGATGCTTATAGTTGCAGTCAGATTGTCTTTCAGGAATTTTCTGTTTACACTCATATTCAATGCACCAAAACTGGTCAGTTCGTAAAACTGCTGCTGTCCTTTCAATCTTATAAAACCATTCAAGGTTATTACAGATCGTTTATCAATCTTGAATGTCTGGTAAGTAAAGAATGTCCAGGTTCCTTTTTTAAATGACAAGGGCTTATTCTCATAAATTCCCTGGTAAAAATTATGATTATACTGTGCACCGGCCACAAAAAAATAGCGGCCACCCGGTGGCAGGGCTCCTAATCCACGGAAATACCATTCTTTATTTGTTCCAAGATTATCATAAGTCCGTAAAGCCTGGCTCTGGCTTGTGTCAGACTGGTATACAACATTAGTGAAAATATCCTTTGTGTCGTTTAGGCCGATTGCCAATATCGGTCGTTCATCCACACTTACATTTGCTTCATAGTTTTGGTTGAACTGTGGACGAAGTGTCGGGTTTCCTGCTTCACTTAAATACTGATCTATAAATCTGGGGAATGGATTTAATTGTTCGTATACAGGTCTTATTATGGTGCGGCGATATACTAAATATGCTCTCAGGTCATAACCTGCAATTCTCATCAGGTTTTTGCTCAAATAGATATAAGGGAAAAAATCAGTGCGATGAATATTGAAAGTGGTATCAGAAGGAATTAATTGTTGCCCTTTCATATTAGTATTTTCTAGACGGACTCCTGTTTTGATCACAAAATCCTTTCCCAGTGTTTTTGATCCCTGGAGATAGGCTGAGTTTATATTTTCTTCATAGTTGAAGGTATTTGTCCTGCTTATGTCTTTTTGCCTGTTACCTAATGGGATTTCTTTAAAATAGTTTGTAATGCTTTTGTAGTTCAGCAATGAAGTCTTCAAACCGGTTTCAAATGTGATTCGGTATTTAAATTTTATTTTAAGGTCTGATTGGGCTGTGTATAAGTGCCGTTTGTTATTACTTTTTCCGTCTCCCGCTGTTATTGTATTAAAAGGCAAGCCGTAAAATGTACCATAGTTCTGATCTGATTTATTTTGAGTATAGTTATAAAAGATATCATTCGTCCATTCAGAGCCGGTTGAGTCTATCTTCATTTTTCCTTCAAGGCCTATCCGGTAATTCATTGAAGTGCCATTGTTATTTACGATATTAAGATTGTCTGTAATGGTTTGCGCATTGCTGATCTTTCTTATTACACTCTGGTTTTCTGTTTGATTGTCATAATAATTAAGGTTTCCACTTGTTCCAAAATCAAGTTCCCATTTTTTCCCAGCAGGAAATGCAATTCCAAAACCGGCAAATAAAACATCTGAAGGGTATTTGGTAAAAGCATCCTGGCTTAGCACAGAATCAGGAGCAAAAAACCTGTCTGTCACTATTTTTTCATATGTGTTTCGCCTGCTATAATTCAGGTTGATGAACGAGTTTTTCCTGCCATCATTATTGCTAAGATTAAAACCAATGAACTGGTTGCCATATACTCCTTGTTGAAGCCCTCCGTTTATACTTCCCGTTACACCAATTTTTACTCCTTTCTTCAGTACCACATTTACAATACCTCCACCGCCAGAGGCATCATATTTTGCCGAAGGGGTTTTTATGATCTCAATTTTTAAAATTGAATTGGGTGGAAGACTTTTTAGCATTGTTGCCACATCTGCAGCACTCATTTTCATATCCCGGCCATTGATCTGAACAGAAGCCGGAATTAGGCTGCTTATATAAATATTACCATCCTGGTCTACAAATAAACCCGGTGTTTTTTCAATTACTTCATAACCGCTTGTTGATGCTTCAACAAGGTTTTCAGGATCAACAATCAATTTATCGTCTTCCATTTTCATCAGCGGCTTCCTGGCTGTTACAACGGCTGTTTCCATTGTTTTGCCTTCTGGTTCAGCTAAAAAATTAAATGATCTATCCTCTCCAGAGATTTTAATTCCTTTTTCAACCGGGCGGTATCCAACGGCTGTAATTTTTACGTTATACTGGTTGTTTATTCGCAGAATGAATTGTACTGAACCTGTGCTATCTGTCAGTTTGGAAAATGTTCTTGTACTATCTAGCCTGTTAGATAAGGTGACTGTAGCAAAAGGAACAGGCTCCTTTTTTTCATTAACAAATAAAATCCTGATAGGGGCTTCCTGGGCAGATGCCCTTATAGAGATAACAATTATGATAACTGAGAGGATTAGTTTTATAGAGACAGATGTTGTTCTTTGCATATTGGCCTGGTAAAATGGGATTCACAAATCTACTTATTAAAACCCCTGTAAAGAATCTGTAAATGATAAATGGCAGTTTTTTTAATTCCTTTAACCTTTGGAAAGACTTACCTTATTTGTAAGTTTATTAAATGAAAGCTGTAAAATTTACTGCAACAATTCACAAATTTGAATCGAAAGGGGAGAAGACCGGCTGGACCTACATTGAGATACCAGCTGACATTGCACAACAATTAAATCCAGGGAATAAAAAATCTTTCCGAGTTAAGGGAAAGCTTGATGACTTTAGGATAGAAGGCATTGCTTTAATTCCTATGGGCGGTGGAAAGTTCATTATGGCATTAAATGCAGATCTGAGAAAGGGAATTCGCAAGCGGTATGGAGCTATGTTGAGTGTTGAGCTGTCCGTTGATGAAAAAGGATTTGTATTCAATAAAGATTTTATGGAATGCCTTGCTGATGAACCTGCAGCAAAAGAGTTCTTTGAAAGTTTGCCCGGTTCGCATCAAAAATATTTTAGTAAGTGGATTGATACTGCCAAAACAGAACCTACTAAAGTAAAACGTATCAGCATGGCAGTAAATGCACTTGCTAAAAAAATGGGTTATGCAGAAATGATCAGGGCTTCACAAGGTAAGTAATGAACTATTTAAATGGATTTGAGAATTTAACATCAGTTGATACGTTATTATCTGTCAGTGTTTTTAAAAAAGCAACCAATGCTGCCTTGTCCTGGGGAGATAGATTTGACAATCTTGGCTGTCCATTAGGAAGACGTAATTGCGGAGAAAGATTTGGATGGTTTTTTACACCTGTACTGTAATGTTCTACTACTTGCTCAAGTGTTGCAAATCTTCCATCATGCATGTATGGTGCAGATAATTCAATATTTCTAAGAGTACCAACTTTAAAAGTGGCATCAAGATTTACATTATTTGCAACAGCACCAAAACCCCTGTCAGTAGTTGTAAGGTCGAGTCCATTATTCTTTTCCAGAGGTGCGGTAAATGTTTCTGAGCCATGACATGGGGCACAACCGCCAATAGGTCCTAGAAAAATTTCTTTACCCCTGTTTTCCTGTGCCGTAAAATTGGGAAATACGGCATTGTCTGGAGGAGGAGGGGCATTGGGGAAAGTACTTCTGCCCACATCATATTTAGATTGAAATGAGACAATTGATCTTACAAACTGAGAAAGAGCTAAAGCTATCCGGTTACTGTTAATAGTGGCATCTCCAAAGGCTTTAGTAAAAAGAGAAGGGTAATAAGGCAAGCTTCTGATTTTTGATTCCAATGCAGATATTGTCATGCCCATTTCAACCATATCTTGTATAGGTATCAGTACCTGTTCTTCAAGTGTAGCAGCTCTTTGATCCCAGAAAAAACGTCCGTTGGGATAGTATTTGGCATTAATTAACTGCATAGAATGCCTGCCCGTTAGTCCGCCATTAAACCCTTTACTTTTTATTTCATTATCTGAAAATCCATTTGCTTGTTTATGACAGGAGGCGCAGGAAATTGTGTTATTAATCGACAGATTTTTATCGTAAAACAACACCCTGCCTAAAGTGGCCCCATTATCTGTAATCTGATTATTGGCTGGTGTATTAATCTGTGCCTGAATTGGCGGAACAGTAACGTATCCAGGCAAAGCAGGGTTTGCATAATTATATGGAGTGGAAGGTAAATTTAATACTGCTGCTACGGGATCCACAGGCGTTGTGTTGTCAGGAGTATCCGACTTTTTACTGCAAGCAATGAAGACAAGGATAGAAAAAATAAAGGTTGTGGCTATTGTAATCGGTCTGGTGGTTGGCATAAAAAGGCTTTAGACATATCGTCTGACAATGGTCAGAAACAAAAGTTTAAAATAGTGATATTTTCTCAGATTCTGCATGTTTTCATAGCCAAATCCAATACCAGTAGTTGTGTGCCTATATTTCTTTTATTTGCAGTATGATTACCTCATTGAACGAATTTAAAAATCCTTTTTTTATTGGAATTGCCGGAGTGGGGATGAGTGCAATTGCACAATACCTGAAAGGGATTGGAAAAAATGTTTCCGGCAGCGACCGTTTCTTTGTTAAAGGTGTTTATAATGAAGTGCAGGAAAAACTGGAAGCGGAGGGAATTGCATGTTTCGTTCAGAATGGCGAAGGCATTACCACCGAAACAGACCTGGTGGTTGTTTCAACGGCTATTGAAGACACGGTAGCTGAAGTACAAAAGGCAAAAGAATTAAAAATTCCGATTATCAGACGGTCTGAACTGTTAGCCATAATAGCGGCTAGTAAGAAAACAATTGCAGTGGGAGGTACCAGTGGAAAAAGTACTACCAGTGCTATGTTGTTTGATATATTAGAGTATGCCGGCTTAAGTCCAAGTATTATTAGTGGCGCAGGATTAATGAGTATTATTAAAACCGGGAAGATCGGAAATGCAAAAGTTGGTAATGGAGAATGGCTGGTGATAGAAGCTGATGAAAGCGATGGATCTATTGTACAATATAAGCCAGAAATCGGTTTACTTCTGAATATAGATAAGGATCACCAGGAAATTGATGAGTTAATGGAATTATTCAACCGTTTTAAAGCCAATAGTAAAAAATTTGTAGTCAATCAGTCACATGTTCTTTCTCAAAAATTATCGCAGCAACTTGATTTTGATTTTTCATCGGATGAAAACCATCCTGCGGGTTACATGGCAACTGCGTTCAGGCAGAAAGGGCTTTCTATATCTTTTAAAGTAAACGATGTTGATTTTTCCCTTCACCAGGTGGGGAAACATAATATGGAAAATGCGTTGGCCGCAATTTGTGTAGCAAACCAGGTTGGTGTTGAGTTGGAGACTTGTTCAATGTCTTTGAAAAATTATGAAGGCATCTATCGGCGCCACCAGGTATATGGAAATAAGAATGGTGTTTGGTTGGTTGATGATTATGCCCATAACCCGGTAAAATGTGCCGCTGCTATAGAAGCCTGCCAACCGTTGGCTTCAAAAATAATTGCATGGTTTCAGCCTCATGGCTACAAACCCACAAAATTTTTGCGGGATGATTTTGTAAAGGAAATTGCCAAAGCCCTGCGATCTGATGATGAGATATGGATGAGTGAAATTTTTTATGCAGGTGGTACGGCAGTTAAAGATATTTCTGCAAGTGATTTAATCAATGACCTGAGGGAGTTGGGAAAGAATGCTTTTTTTGTAGAGAACAGGAATGATTTTTTACATTCTATACGACCTCATCTCACCAATGATTGTATAATCCTGCTGATGGCAGCAAGAGATCCGTCATTGGAACAATTTGCAAAAGATACCTGGGAGAAATTATAGTTTTACTAAACAGCTTCTACTGCTTGATTTTTTTCTTTTGTGGCAGGTAAGAACATATACCAGCATAAGGCCATTAATAAACCAGGGTGTGATGTTTCCGAAAGTTTTTTATTCTTTTCAAAACTTACATTGGAGTTACCATTTTTTACAGTCAGATTACAGGTTACAATCGGCTTTTCTTTTGATTCTGTATAGAAAATAAGTTCTTCTTTCGGATTGTCATTAGTTGTATAGAAAAACTTTTCATCATTAATAGCTATGAAGGTCTCATTGTTCTCATGGCCTAACTCACCGATCCGGATACCATATTCATTCAGCAGAACAGTTTTATTACGCAGAAACCCTTCCTTGCGAATAAAGAATATTCTTTTCTGTTTGTTGCATTCCACTCTTGCAGCATTGGAAAAGGAATTTAAAGTGAGGGTTAGTAAGTGTTTATCTCCTTTGTAAAGATGATAAACTTCATTTCCGGTAGTAGATAAATCAGATTCCCATCTCATAGCATTAGGTTTTTGTGATTGGTGAAAATTGAAATTACAATGAATGGGACAGGTAATACCTTGATAACCTAAAATTAATATTAACTTCATATTGGAATGGATATTGGTGAAAAAACTGTGGAAAATACCCCGGTAATGCACATTTTTGCAGCATAATGCTTAAGATATAGTAATGAATAAAGAAAAACATCGGGATGAAAAGTTCATGGAAAGAGCCATTGAGCTTTCAAAAACAGGTATGCAAAGTGGACAAGGTGGTCCTTTTGGTTGTGTTGTCGTGAAAGGCGATGAGATAGTTGGTGAAGGAAATAACCAGGTCACCTCTTCTAATGATCCTACGGCACATGCTGAAGTTGTTGCTATCCGCAATGCCTGTGAAAAATTAGGCACCTATCAATTGAATGACTGTGAGATTTATACCAGTTGTGAACCTTGCCCGATGTGTCTCGGTGCTATTTACTGGGCAAGACCAAAGAGGGTTATATATGCAAATACAAAAGAAGAAGCTGCAGCAATTGAATTCGACGATGAGTTTATCTATAATGAGATCTATTCAAAGATGAGTGAACGAAAAATACCTTTTGTACATTATCCTCATCCTAAAGCCAAAGAAGTATTTGAAGCCTGGAAGAATTGGGAAGGAAAGATAAAATATTGATGGTTTATCCTCCAGTAAGCATTTTTCGGATGAAAATATAGCATAATACCAGTATGATGAGAAGTATAAGCAACGAAACAAACAACCACGGCTGATCTTTGATCTTCATTTTTTCACGGCGTCGTTTCTTCTTCTCCGTTTTTTTCTTCAGGTCACGGTTCAGCATTTCCACCATGTATTGCAATTGCTCTTTGTCTTTGAATTCCTGCAAACCATCTAATGCATCGTCTTCAAATTCACTTTGCATAAGGTGTTTTTCAACCTCATGCTTTTTATCTTCAGACAGTTTTCCCTGCAGGTAAAGCAATAAAGTTTCCTGGTCAACACTGGTTGATAAATTGGATAATATGTCTTTGTAATTTTCTGACATTTATTTTTTGTTCGCTTCCTCAGCTTTCTTTTTTTCAATCAATATCTTCAGGTTCCGTTTGCCGTTCTGTATATAGCTTTTTACTTGCAGCATGGTATAGCCGGTTGTATCACTTATTTCCTGGTAGCTTTTCTTTTCAAGGTAAAACAAAGTTACACATTGCTGTTGCTCGTCATTTAGTTCTTTTAGTGATACTTCCAGCAGGTCAAGTGTATGTTCATTGTCTAACAAAGCCTGCCTGTCTGCAACTTCATCTGCTCGTGAAGCAAGCCGGTCATTGATCTCCGTAATTTGCTTGCCCTGTTTTTCTCTTATCTTCATCAGGCAATGGTTTTTGGCTACCATATACAGCCATGACTTAAAGTATTCAACCTTGTATTTATGTAACTCTTGTATCACTTTTAAAAAGATCTGCTGCACACTGTCCTTAGCCTGTTCTTCATTCTTTAAATACTTCATGCTTACACCAAGGAGCAGCAATGTATAGCGTTGTAATAAAATACCCAGCCATTCATTGTCATGGTCTGCATAGAACTTTTCTAATAGTTCCTGGTCACTTATATGCTGATATTTATCATCCTTCACAAGCGGAAAATAGGTATTTTTTTATTCTCAACAGGATACAAGTTCAATACCATCTATTGGATGCAGGATTTAGTGAATTCAATAAAAATTAATTTACTATCAGTTCATTTATTATTTTAGTTGAAACTTTATCAGATGAAATATGCTATAGTGAATGTTCCCGCTGCACCGGTACGCCGGAAACCCAATCACCGAAAGGAAATGGTAAACCAGCTTTTATTTGGCGAATCTGTAAAGATCCTGAAAACCAAAGGGGACTTATGGGTAAAAACAGAAAGCCTGCATGATGGCTATATAGGCTGGGTGACCAATACCATGCTTGTGCCGGCAAATGAAGATGTGGCAAACACAATGAATGCTTTTGTTACATCAAATATATTAAGCAGTTTAACTATTGGAGAAAAAATATTAAATGTTCCAGTTGGTTCAGCATTGCCCCGTTTTGAGAACGGGAAAGGAACAATTGGTGAGACAGAATATATATTTTCCGGTAAGTTTTTTAAGAAAGATGAGCAAGTACCGTCGGCTGAACTGATTAAGAAACTAACCAAAGACTGGTTGAATGCGCCATATTTGTGGGGTGGTCGAACACCGCTTGGTGTTGATTGCAGTGGTTTTGTGCAAGTGATATTTAAACTGATGGGGATTGATCTACCCCGTGATGCATGGCAACAGGCACAAGTGGGTAAATCAGTAAAGAAATTCAGCGAAACACAAACTGGTGACCTCGCCTTCTTTGATAACAAAGAAGATATTGTTCATGTAGGTATTATCCTGGATGGTAACCAGATCATACATTCGTCTGGCAAAGTAAGAATTGATGAATTGACGAAGAAAGGAATCGTAAATGCTGATACAGGAAAAAGAACATTGAGGTTGCGAGCTATAAAAAGAATACTTTAAAATATTCCTTTTACCCATTTTACTATCAACACATCCCAGCTTAGCATTTTAAAAGCAGTATAAAAAAGAATTACTGCAAAAATCTTTTTCAGTAGGTCCTGGTTTATAACGATAGCTATCTTGCTGCCAAAGTAACCACCCACAATAAATCCAACAGCAATTAATCCAGCTATCTTCAGGTCAATTGGCGTTCCCATTCTCTGACATTGCTGATAATAATAAACTGAAGCAAGTATAACTACTGGTAATGTAAGCACTGCTAAAGATGTGCCCTGTGCCTGGTGTTGTGTATAATTCATAAAGAAGACCAATGCAGGCACCATAATGATACCGCCACCTACACCCACCAAACCACTTAATATTCCTGCAAATAACCCGATGAACAGTGCTGTTAGAATTAATTGTGCTTCCATAGTATTTCTTTGTGGTGAATGCATAGGTTATTTGTCAAAAGTTTCTTTATAAAATGCAATGGCTTCATTGATGATGCGATAGGCAATCAACTGGTCCTGGAAATTATCAATCGCCACTTTTTTATTTTCCAATACCTTGTATTGTTCGAAGAAGTTTTTCAGTTCGAGCAAAAAATGATGTGGTAACTCCTCCATTCTTGAAATATGATTAACAGAAGGGTCGTTAGAGGCAACAGCGATTATTTTATCATCAACCTGTCCCTGGTCTATCATCTGCATATTACCAATGATGTTTGCTTCTACTATGCAAAGCGGTTGAATGGATTGAGAGCAAAGTACCAGAATATCCAGCGGATCATTATCCTGTCCCAGGGTTTGTGGTATAAATCCATAATTGACTGGGTAATGAAAGGAAGAGTAAACAACCCTGTCTAATTTCAGTAAACCGGTTATTTTATCCACTTCATATTTTGAACGGGAACCTTGTGGTATTTCGATCAATGCATTAATAGTGGCAGGTGCTTTATTACCATAATGAACACCATGCCATGGATGATTTACAGTTTGCATAATTAATGTTTATTACCTGCTTATTTTCATTCCCAGGTAAGTAGCTGCCAGTCCGATCAATACACTTGCTGCTACATACATGAAGAAAAAAGCCATTTTTTGTTCTTTCAGTAAGTCAATTCCTTCCAGCGTAAAAGCAGAGAAGGTGGTGAAACCTCCGCATAAACCTGTCATCAAAAATAATTTCCATGATTCATTGTCATCAAATGACCTGAAACTCATGCCCCAGAACAGGCCAATAAAGAAACAGCCTATCACATTAACACTGAAAGTACCCCAGGGAAAATGAACGGGGTAAAGCCTATACATCAATTGCTGACCGAGATAGCGGAGGATACTGCCAATGCCACCACCCAACCCGATCAATAAGATATTTTTTATCATGGCAGTGAATCTTTAACAATAGGTTTATTCATCAGGGTATCGCTGTCATGTTCAAACAAATACTTCAGATCAACCAGCCACTGCTCATTGACACGGACCACCTTTAATGTATCATGATCGTTCTTAAATGAATTAGAGTAAATGACAATAGAAGTAGAGTCGTTAACCATTTCCTTTTTATGGATATAAATTGAGGAAGCCCTGTATCCGTCCTTGGTAGCCTGGTCAGTTCTTTCAAAGCTGCGTTCTGCCACATCCATATAATTGGTGTTCGTTGAATCAATAAGCATAAATGTTCTTGCTTCTTTGAATTTTCCATCAAGGGCAGCACGGATAAATTTCCTGGCAGCATCTATATTGCTTTCTGCATTTTCAGGGGTTTTCTTGTCTTCATTTTTACAGGATATCAAAAAAAGGGTTATCCATAAAAATGTAACTGATGATATTTTTCTCATGAGATGATTTGTATTGCAAAGTACAGAATTTTAGAGGCAGTATAAAACAAAAAAGCACTTCTATTCGAAGTGCTTTTTATAGTAAAAAACAGATTTTTAGTTGGAAGCCTTTTTAAGCTTTTCCATTGCATCTTTCAGCTCTTTCATTTTTTCAGGATCAATGGATTTCATCATACTATCTACCATTTCAAGCCCTTTTTTAAGAGAGTCTGAATTCATAATATCATTATACTTATCCATTACGTCTGTAGTATCATCCGTATTATAATCATATTTATCATTATCCTTCTCTTTTCCGGCCTGGTCCATACCCATTTTCATTAGTGTGCCCATACTGAAATCAACTTTCCATTTGCCATCTTCTTTTACTAAAGGGAAGTCAAATGTTTCTTCTCCTTTTTTAGGATTTGATACAGAAACAGTAGCCTTATCACCATCTATTTTCGCTTCGCCAATTTTCATGTTCTTGAATTCTTCTGCAGGATCTTCTTCTTTTTCTTTTCCTTTCATTGATTCGGCCATATCCATTGCTTTTTTCATCATGTCAATGGTTGCTTTACTGTCTTTTGTTGCCAGTTTGGCTGCACCATCAAGGTCTTTTTTAGCCATTCGTTCAAAAAATGCAATCAGTACAGTTTTAGGGTCGCCTCCGCTTGCTGCATCTTTGCCTTTGCAACCGGTAAGTAAGCTAAGAACTAAAGCACTGAGTGTAAATACAGATAAGATCTTTTTCATTATTATTTGGTTTTTGGTTCGGTAAATGTAAGGGTATTTTACAGGATTTACCTTCTGAAATACTGTCTTTTTATCAATCTGCAGTTTTCATTCAGAAAAATGTCATCGGTTGTAACGCCATATGGAATTGTATCCTGCCTTACGTACTTTGTAAGGTCACCTTTTTTTGATTGATTAAGTGATTTGAAAACAAATTCTGAACAATACATTACATCATCACTTTGAAAATTGAAGAAAAGATCGAATTTCAATCCTGCTTTAAAATATGATTTTACAATCTTATTTAGTTTTTCCTCTTCTTCTTTATTGAGTGTATACCGGTAAATTCCTACTGCATCATTTTCTGCTGGATTACAAAAACTTTCCAGCTGCTCTCTTTTAAGTTTTTGATCTGGATTATAGATTCCACCGATGGCATGGTACACAAAAAAGCTATCGTTCTCTTTATATACAAAGCCACAATGGGAAAAGGAAGTATCCTTCCTGTTCATGCTACGGGCTGCCCTGCTAACTTCATCCGTTCCATTCCTGAAGATGATATCACCACTATTGATAAATGATTTTACACTGTCTATCTGCCGGTAGTTTATTGCGATCAGGCTGTCGGAGAAAGTATCTTGTTGTTTGGCTACATTTTCATTACAGGCTAATGCAAAAAAAAGCAGGAATAAAAAAAGGATATTTCTTTTTTTCATTCCTGCAAACTTATAAAACTTTACCAGTGCTATGTTGATGGCTTGTCTTTCTTTACAATCAGAGGTGTTTGCCGGTTAGCCTGTTCTTCTGCTTCTTTTTCATGTTCCTTGTTATACGCTTTGATGATAGCTTTTACAAGGCGGTGACGTACAACATCCTCTTCATCCAGTTCAATATGTGCAATGCCGTCAATATCCCTTAATATACGGGCTGCCATTTGTAATCCACTTCGTTGGTTTCTTGGCAGGTCCACCTGTGTCATATCACCGGTGATGATGGCTTTGGCATTGGCACCGATCCTAGTCAGGAACATTTTCAACTGCAGCTCAGTAGCATTCTGTGCTTCATCCAGAATGATATAGGCATTGTCCAATGTACGGCCCCGCATGTATGCCAATGGTGCAATCTCAATTGTACGGGTGGTCATATAATAGCCAAGCTTATCAGCTGGTATCATATCATCCAGTGCATCGTATAGCGGACGCAAATACGGATCAATCTTTTCTTTCAGATCACCTGGAAGGAAACCAAGGCTTTCACCGGCTTCCACTGCTGGTCTTGTAAGAATGATCTTCTTGACCTGTTTGTTCTTTAATGCCCGAACTGCCAGTGCAACAGCGGTATAGGTTTTACCCGTACCGGCCGGGCCGATGGCAAATACAATGTCATTCTTTTCAGATTCCTGCACCAGTTTTTTCTGGTTGGCAGTTCTTGCCCTTACTGATTTTCCGTTGGGACCAAATACCAATACTTCATTGGGATTCTTTTCCCGGAAATGGTCAATCACTTCGGCATCATCGCCACCCAGCACCTGCTCGAAATAGTTCTGGCTCATATGGCCATTTCTTTCGAGGTAGGAAACAATGAGGGAGATTTTTTCCCTGGCCGTTTCGATTTGCTCCGGGGCACCGCTCAGTTTAAGCTGGGTACCTCTGGAGAGGATCTTTAGCAGGGGAAATTTCTTTTTGAGGATGTCGAGTTTACCGTTGTTTACTCCAAAAAATTCAATAGGGTTTACGGTTTCAAGGTTGATGATAGTGTCTGTCAATTCACTTCAGTTTAAATGGCTGGCTTCATTCATAAGGCGGGAAGCGGAACCATGTTTTCACAAAACCGGCGAAGGGTAGTGCCGGGTTAGTTTGCTTCTTCTGACTATTTTCAGAAGACTTACCCTTCATTTCCAAATATAACTTCCAAAAGTTATTACTTCCTAAAGTTACTTATTCACAGATGTGAATACAAATAAGTGGTGTAAAGATTCAGTTAATGATTTTTTCATTATAAACAAGATGTACGGCTGATTGTTATTACTAAGCTGATATCAATCAGTTGCCATGATGCCATTGATCATATGATACGTAATTGTCGAAATTAACTTTACACTATGAAACTAGAAGTAAAACCCATAAAAAGAAGCGAACAATTAGCTCCGCTTAGCCGGGAGCATCACGATGGTTTATTGTTTGCCTGGAAAATAAAACAGGGGCTGGAAAATAATACACCTCTTGATACACTAAGAAGCTATGCCTTGTGGTACTGGCGGCATCATATCAAGCCACACTTTTACCAGGAAGAAAAGATACTGCTGCCATACATGCCGGAAGATCACCCGATGGCGATACAATTAAAGGAAGAACATGACCACATAAGGGAGTTGATATTGGGATTGGATGAAGAAGCCGATAAGCAAACCTTACTTATACTTTGCGACCTGGTGAGTAAACATATCCGCTTTGAAGAAAGGGAGTTGTTTGTGTTTCTTGAAAGATTGCTGAGCAAGGAACAGCTTGATAAAGTATTTGAAGAAATTGAAAAGCACCCGGTAAGTTGTGAGAGTGAATGGAAGGATGAGTTTTGGGTGCGGAAGTGATCAGCTTTCTTTCTTTTTCTTCTTTTTGAAAGAATACATCAATCCAAGTTTGAGACCTATCCATCCAAATTCTTTTGTTGTTTGGGAAACAAATCCAGACAAGTCTGCATAGTAATTATCTCCTATCAGGAATAAAAAACCTGTACGTAGTTCGCCACTGGCTGCATAGTCGGATATTACAGATTGACCAAGCTGACTACCTCCTATAGAAAGTTGAGAATAAAATCTTTCAGTAAACATATGTCTGAAACCTAATCGGAGTGAAGTTATCTGTTGCTGAAGCCCTCTTTTATTATTTCTGAATTCAACCTTGTCAAATTGAAATGCAAAACCATTTTTCATGTTAATCATTAAGAAGTATTCTACAGATGGGTTTAATGCAACTGATGAATAAACTTTTGGTGTATAAGGAAGGCTTAGACCCATGGAAGCTGATAAATTGTGTTTAGATTGCTGGGTATTTGCAGGTATTGTAATGAAAAGAAGAATAAATAAGAATAGAACAGCTTTATTTATTATACGAATTACCACCTCGCCACAATTTTAAAATTCACCAGCCTTGGTGTAAGCCTGTTGGGCAACAGGAAAACTGTATTTGAAAAATCTTTGATGAAAAGATAAGAGATAGTGTTTGGCCGGTCAATGATGTTGAATACTTCGAGGCTTGCCCAAATGTTATCAAAGTTGCGGAAAGGAGAATGGCTGCGGCGTTTAGCTTTGTCATCATCCATAAGCAATGCACTGAAACCGATATCGGCTCGGATATATGGTTCTATAACCGCTGCATTGCGATAGCGAACGGCATTAGGAATATTGTACGGCATATTACTTCCATACAATAAGTTAAGATACATTTTAAAATTCTTGTTGGTAGGCAGGTAATCGGAGAAGTACATGCCGAATGTAATGCGGCGATCCTGCGGACGACGAAGCCAGCCTACATCGAATCTTGCACTGTCTGCCACTACCTGGTCGGTGCTTTGTGCGGTGATGAATTCACCCGCAGCATTTTTGTAACGGTAATAGTGATCGCCATTAATGTCTTCTGCTGTTTTCATAATGCCGAGGCTGATCCAGCTTTCTGCATCCTGTACCAGTTCGCCATGCAGACGCATTTCTATACCGGCAGCATAAGCCTTGGCATTGTTCTCGCCAAAGTAGCGGATGCGAACATTGTCTACATCGTAAGGCACTACATCGGTCATACTTTTATAGTATGCTTCGGTGGTCCAACGCATGGGACGGCCACCAATGCCAATGAAATTATAATCGAAACCGGCAACACCCTGCCAGCTTTTTTGTGATTTAAGGTCTTTGTTGATTGTGCCATTGTATCTTCTAAGCTCACGGTAGAACGGTGGCTGATTGTATGCACCGGCAGCTACACGGAAAATAATATCTCTCTTCCAGTTTGGGCTCCAGCTTGCACCAATTCTTGGAGAGATCAGGAATTCACCGTTGAGTGAATTGTAATTGAAACGAACACCGGCTGTGAGTGTTGCTGAATGTGATGAATCTTTTCCGAGTAAAATATTATCTTGTATATATCCGGAGAATTTATTGATATCTAAACTTGCAGATGATTTCAAGACCTTGTTCAGGTTAAGCATATTGGGTTGATAGGGTAAAGCATACCCAGCAGAATCCTGGAATTCCCATTCATTCAGCTTATCATTGATCTTTGCTTTGTCATAACCAATTCCCCATTGAAAAGCATGTTTGCCCTGATCGAAAAAACCTTTATGAGACACATTCCAGTTCTCAACATTCAGTTCATTTCTTGCCCAGTTCTGGTACACACCTGCACCCAATGGATTTACAATAAGACCATATGTTGGATTTCTTCTATCAAAATCTCTTTCTCCAAAAAGATAAGCACCTATGATGTCTATATTTTCTCTTTCATCATTTTCAAAACGGGACGCCATCCATTTTAATTTCAGTTTTTTTGTTGGCTGATTGATGAGAGAGAAACCAAGCATGTTGGTCTGGTATTCATCTTTTTCTCTTCCTTCAAAAAAAATGTCTACGCCAATAGTGGCACTGAAGATGGGAGAGAAAACTGAAGTGGTAAGCTGGCTTTCCTGGGGAACAAGTGAGAATTTTGTTTGTGATATATTACTAAGTAACTCCGCAGACCACTTTGGATTGAACTGGTAAGCTAATAAAGCCTGAAAATCTGCAGATGAAGGAACGTAGTTGCCTTTTGTTTCCTGGCTACTTAATAAATTTCTATTACTACGATTACGAATCCCAAGCAGGTAACTGAATTTAGAATTTTTATTTAATCCCTCAACTTGCAAACCTTGTTCCAGCAGACTCACATAAGCAGAGCCGCCAAACTTTTTTGGTTTCTTATATTGAATATCGAGAACACTGCTTAGTTTGTCACCATATTTTGCCTGGAAACCTCCATTGTAAAAACTGATACCCTTTACCATTTCCGGATTGATAAAACTAAGGCCTTCCTGTTGTCCGCTTCTTACAAGGTAAGGGCGGAATACTTCAAAGTCGTTTACATAAATCAGGTTCTCATCATAACTTCCTCCACGAACGGAGTATTGAGAGGTCAGTTCATTATTTGAGCCAACAAATATCTTGATCAAACTTTCTACACCTGTAATCGCTGAAGGAAGATTGATGATCGTTTTTGGATTGGGTTTGATAAGCCCGGCTTCATTTCTGTCCCGCTGATCTGTAACGATTACTTCCTGCAAGGTCTTTTCTCCTTTCCCTAAACGAATAGTGATCATTTCTTCTTCGCCTTCATTCAACAGGAAATTCTTTTGTTCGGTGTTACGGCCTGTGTAGGAAAATATCAATGCGAAAGCTTTATTGGCTTCCACTTTTACCCGAAAGTATCCAGAATCATTGGTGGCAATACCTTTTGACTGTCCTAAAATGACAACTGAAACATCGGGTAAAGGATTTTCATTTTCATCAACTACTTTACCAGAAACGTATGCAGGATTTTTTTGGGAGAAAGCAAACCCGGTAAGCAAAATACAGAAAACAGTCAGGATTATTTGGCCAATGGTTTTTTTCATAAGTGAATCTTCGTCAAGATACAAATTGTTTATGGTTCTTACTATTTAACAATATAAAAACGATTAAATCTTAGTGGATTTATGACTTGTCCATTGATCGTAAGATGAGTTATATTATTGATGCATCCGTCTTTTCTGGGGCGGAATATTGAATGCCTTATTTCTCCTTGTTCTTCTACGATGTTCGTTATCCTGTATAATCTAGATGCGGTTGGAAAATAAACTTCATAATCGTATTGACTTAGAAGTAAGCCATCACCTGCTATCGAACTGATTTCGAGAGTATCATTTGACCTTGAAAAATTAGCCTGAACAATGACTGTATCTATTTTATCAGAGAAGTTACTGTTCTTTTGAAATTTGCGAAGAATAATGTTTTGGGCTTCGGAATCAGAGAAACCGATTAATCCATAATCTAAAGTTGCGATCCCGCAGGGTGAGGAACCGCAATTGGAAAATATCAATGCTAGCAGTAATCCCGGTATGGATGTTCGTAACAGCCGCATACAAATTCTTTATGCTACTATATTTTTTTTAATTGGCTTATGGTTGCTTTTGGATCTGCTGATTTAAAAACAGTATTACCTGCTACAAGCACATCAACACCAGCTGCAATGATGGAAGGAGCATTTTCTAAAGTAACCCCGCCATCAATTTCTATCAGCACATTCAATTTTCTTTCATCAATCATTTTGCGGAGCTGCTTTATTTTTTCCAATGTGTGTGGAATGAATTTTTGGCCGCCAAAACCGGGATTAACACTCATCAGGCAAACAAGGTCAATATCATGCAGTATATCGCTTAATTCCGAAACAGGAGTATGAGGATTGACAGCTATACCTGCTTTCATTCCCAATGATTTTATCTGTTGAATATTCCGGTGTAAGTGATTGCAGGCTTCAATATGCACAGTCAGGTTATCAGCACCTGCATTTTTAAATTGCTCTGCATAGTTTTCAGGGTTTACGATCATCAGGTGTACATCGCAAACTTTTGTTGTTGCTTTTCTGAAAAACTCTATCAGCATCGGACCAAAACTGATATTAGGAACAAAGTTGCCGTCCATTACATCAAGGTGATACCAGTCTGCTTCACTTTCGTTCAGCATTTTACAGTCGGCTTCAAGATTCAGGTAGTTGGCTGAAAGAAGAGAGGGGGCAATGATCGGCATAAATGCTTATTTGCCCTGCAAGATAATTCTATTTGAGTTTATCAGCCGCTTCTTTTGCTTCAATAAAAGTATTGTCCAGGCCAAAAGCCCTTTGATAGTTGAGTTTTGCTTCCGCTTTTTTGCCCAATGCCTCTTCACATTTTCCCCTCCAGTAATATCCATCAGGAAATGTTGCTGAAATGGTATTGGCAAGTTCAAATATTTTTAGTGCATCATTGTATTTTTTCTGGTCGTACAGGATGATGCCTTTTTCCAGGTATGCTGAAAGAAATTGATAGTTTAGTTCAATAGCTTTTTCAAATAGACCAAGAGCTTTTACTTTATCATTTGTATTAGAATAATACAATCCTTTATAATAGTATGGTTCGGCATAGTGATTCATTGTATCTATTTTGATCAATGAATCACAAAGGGAAACAACCTTCGGATTTTTAGAATCTGCATAACTTAATGCCAGTTGATAGTTAAGATTTATATCATATGGAGTTAATGCATAAGCTTTTTCCAGGATCTTGATAGCTTCTGCATTGTTACCTTTTTTTCCCAGTAAGTCTGCTTTCATTTTTAGTACATCCACTTGTTGTGGATTTGAAGAAAGTATCTGGTTAGCCAGATGAAGTGCTTGATCAGTTTTTCCTGTTGCATCATACGAACGGGCCAATGTTAACTGCAACAGGAAGCTATTTGGTAAATCCTTTAATGCATTATTCAAAAAGATTATGGCGGAATCTGGTTTTTTATCCAGCAACAGATTGCTTAAGCCATACGCATATTTTTCATCTTTCTTAATTGACCAGGCAGCTTTAAAATCAGCAAGGGCTGGTTCTGGCAGATTATTGCTATTTAGTAAAACAGCTCTTCGAAAAAGGAGCTCATCGTTTTTAGGTTCCTGGCCAATGCTGTCTGTTAATGCGGCGTATGGCGGCTGACTAAGAATATCACTGTATGGCGAATCGTAACTGTTGTCATTACAACTGCTGATTAATATCATTATTCCGAAAAGGGTAACTATTATTTTTGCAATCCTGTTCATTTCTCAAAACTAATTGAATTAATAAATGGAGACATGACAATCCTTTGACAAACTGAATTTATTCTGAAAATACCTTTGCAGCCTGAAAAATAGCCCACTTAAAACGAACGAAAATGAAAAAACTTGTGTACCTGGTTTCTGTATTTGTGATCATTGCATCCTGCAGTAACAGTTCAAAAATTACTAAGGCAACAACTGTTGATACCGACACATTAAGATACCCCGAAGAGACACATTTGAAAAATATACAGCAACTGACTTTTGGGGGCGATAATGCAGAAGCCTACTGGAGTTATGATGGTAAATACCTGGTTTTTCAACGAACAAACCCAAAAGACGGGATTGATTGTGACCAGATTTTTGTAGGAAAGGTTCCTACAAAAAAAGGAGAAAAGTTTGAATACAAAATGGTAAGTACCGGGAAAGGAAGGACTACCTGTGCTTATTTTACCAAAGACGGTAAACATATTATTTATGCATCCACACATTTAGGTAGTGATGCTTGTCCACCTGTACCTGACAGGGCAAAATATGGAAACAAATATATCTGGCCGTTGTATAGCAGCTATGATATATTCATGGCAGATTTAAATGGCAAAATAGTAAAGCAGCTTACAAATTCTTCAGCCTATGATGCTGAAGCTACTATTTCTCCGGATGGGAAGAAAATGATATATACCAGTACAAAAGATGGTGATATTGAATTGTATATTATGGACCTTGCAACCGGTGCTGAAAAGCGAATAACTAATACTCTTGGATATGATGGAGGTGCCTGGTTCAGTCCTGATGGAACTAAGCTGATCTGGAGGGCAAGTCGTCCAAAAACAGAAACAGAAATAAAGGAGTATAAGGATTTACTGAAAGAGAATTTAGTAGCACCTACCAATATGGAAGTTTGGGTGGCAAATGCAGATGGCTCCAATGCAAGACAGGTTACATCATATGGACAGGCCAACTGGGCACCTACATTTATGCCAGACAGCAAGCATATTATTTTTGCATCTAATCATGAATACAAAAGAGGTTTCCCATTTAACTTGTATACTATCAATGAAGATGGTACTAACCTTCAGAAAATAAGCCGTGATAAAGGGTTTGATGCATTCCCGATGTTTTCGCCAAACGGCAAAAAGATCGTTTTCAGCAGTAACCGTAATAATGGTGGCACAAGGGATACCAATGTATTTATTGCTGATTGGGAAGATTAAGCTGGTCTGGAATGATATTTGGATACATCCAGATTTATAGACTAAACGTACTTTTTATATGAGACTTTTTTTAATTGCCCTTTTTTCAGTTTTATTCATTGCTGGATGCAGTAAATCAAGTACTTCCTATGTGAACAATCCAAATGCACCGGATCAGTTGCATAACAGGCCGGTTGGTGCATCAGCCAATGAGTTATTATCTTCAAATAAATACACTTCATTAAAAATTGAAGTACAGTATATGCCCGGTTTTGCACCGGATGCAGCAGCATTGAATCATATGCAATCTGTTTTAACGGGATTGCTATATAAACCGGCGGGTATTACAATTGTTACAAAAGAGATACCTGCAGCAACAAGTACTACACTTACTGTAAATGACATACTAGCAATCGAAAGGAATAATAGAACAGCTTTTACAAACGGAACCGAACTTGCAGTTTATATCTTATATACAAACGGTAATTACACTGAAAATAATGTGTTGGGTGTGGCATACCGGAATACTTCTGCCGCTCTTTTTGGTAAAAAAATAAACGATAACTCAGGTGGTGTAGGGCAAGCCAGCCGAACCAAACTTGTAGCTACAGTTGCTGAACATGAAATGGGACATTTACTTGGATTGGTTGATCTTGGTTCTGCAATGCAAAGCAACCACAAAGATCCTGCAAATGGCAGTCATTGTAATAATAATAATTGCCTGATGTATTATGCCTCAGAAACCAGTGATATGTTCGGATTTCTAATTACTGGAAACATCCCTTCTTTTGACGCTAACTGCAGGGCTGATATGACCGCTAACGGCGGTAAGTAATAAGTTTTGATGTTGCGGTAAGCCTGTTGTAGTTTTACAATTCAAAACAATTGCTATGTACCAGGGAATGTTACATCTCCACAGTGTTCTCCGTTGGGTTATACTGATCTTATTGTTGATCGCAGTATACAAAAGTATAGCTGGTAAGAATAAGCCATTCACATCCGGCCATCGTAAAACGGGATTGTTCCTGATGATCACTGCCGATGTAATGTTGCTGGTGGGCATGTATCAGTGGATAGCCGGACCGATGGGTTTGAAAAGTATTCAACTTAATGGTATGAGTGTCGTCATGAAAAATTCTGTTCTTCGTTTTTTTGCTGTAGAACACCTGGTGGGAATGCTCATAGCAATCATCCTCATTCATATTGGCTATTCATATTCTAAAAAGGATATTCCAGATTCAGTAAAGCATAAAAGGGCATTCCTGTTTTACGGCCTTGCTCTTTTGATCATTCTCATTTTTATTCCATGGCCGTTCAGGGAAGTTGGAGGTGGAAGAACATGGCTGCCGGGTATGTGATCATGCTGGCCTTTCTATTATGTATTCGTTGAAAGAAAGTTTATTCCCAAACGGATCCTGAACAGATACTTCCCATGTGCCATAAAATGTTTCATGTAGACCTGGCCGGTAATATTTGTAGGGCCTTGACTGTAATTCTTCAAAGAAACTTTTAATCTCGTTGCAAATGATAAAAATCCTTACACCTGGCACACTATCCCCATGATGT
>CAYVSH010000010.1:30529-40104 GCA_964453625.1 uncultured Chitinophaga sp. | reverse complement strand
TATCCTTCAGCTATGTTAGATGGAACTGAAACAACACATCTTCTCATTTGAGAAATAAGCCCAAACTGTTCTTCTTTTGGAAATTCCTTGGTTAATAAATAAACATCCTTCGTTAAACTTCTGGATTTAATCCAAACTTCAAGGTCTTTATATGTTCTGTACTCTTTCATATTTTTTATTGCGAGGAATATTTAATCTGACACCTAACTCCTGACAACTGAGAACTGACACCTGACTCAAGGCACATTAATTTGTCGTAACACATCTTCAATAACATCTTCCACATTTATATTTTCGGCTTCTGCTTCATAAGTAAGACCAATACGATGACGAAGTACATCCTTGCAAATACTTCTTACATCCTCAGGGATTACAAAGCCTCTTTTATTTAAAAAAGCTTGAGCCTTCGAAGCCAATCCAAGATTAATGCTTCCTCTTGGAGAAGCACCATAAGAAATAAGTGGTTTTAATTTTTCCAGTTTGTACTCTTCCGGTCTTCTTGTTGCAAAAACTATATCGAGAATGTATTGTTCAATTTTTTCATCCATATAGATCTGTTTAGTCAGATCTCTTGCATTGATCACTTCTGAAACAGAAACTACCTGGTTTATTTTTGGAAATTCTCCTTGTATACTTTTCCGGAGAATAATCTGCTCTTCCACCATCTTTGGATAATCAACAATCACTTTCATAATAAATCGGTCAACCTGTGCTTCCGGTAATGGATAAGTACCTTCCTGTTCCAATGGATTTTGCGTTGCCAATACCAGAAATGGCTCCTCTAATTTATATGTGTTGTCCCCAATGGTCACCTGCCTTTCCTGCATGGCTTCCAATAAAGCACTTTGCACTTTGGCAGGAGCCCTGTTTATTTCATCAGCCAGAATAAAATTGGCGAATATTGGGCCTTTACGAACTACAAACTCGTTCTTCTGCTGATTATATATCAATGTTCCGATAACATCGGCCGGTAACAGATCCGGAGTGAATTGAATACGGCTGAAATGTGCCCTGATGGCCTGGGCAAGTGATTTAATGGTCAATGTTTTTGCCAATCCCGGTACTCCTTCTAACAATACATGTCCATTGCTTAACAGACCGATCAGCAACCTGTCAAGCATATGGCTTTGACCAACAATTACATGACCGATCTCTTCTCTAAGTTTATCTGTAAACTGTCCGGCCTGGCTGATCTTTTCATTTAGCAGCCGGATATCTTCTGCGGTTTTTAACATGCTTTCATTTTAATGTATCACAAAATACGAACTTGCCTTTAGCAAATTATTTGCCGTTATTACGAACGGCATGAATTTAGCAGAGATATTTGCCAGTTTTAAGCTATTATTCCTGAAAAAGATTACCTATTTTGTGTCATTAACCAACTTTACTATGAAAAAGTACTTTTTTGCTCCAATCGCCTTTTCAATATTGATCTCAGCGTTTTTAGTATCATGCCAAAAGGAGGATAACACACCACCACCAAAAACAAAAACAGAGCTGATAAGTCAAAGCACATGGAAATTTAGTGCTGCTACAGTTGGAGGTTCTGATGTTTCCGGATTTTTACAAACTTGCCAGAAAGACAATATTTTGACTTTTGCTGCTACCGGAGGTACGGGTACATTAGATGAAGGACCAACGAAATGCAATAGCGGTGATCCGCAAACCAGACCATTTACATGGAATTTTTTAAACAATGAAACAGAACTTTTCATTTCTGCAACACTGTTTACGGGAGGCAGCAGCACATTCACTTTAGTTACACTTACTGAAACGCAGTTGGTTGTTTCGCAGGTTATAACTGTCAGTGGAACTGCACAAACTGCGATAGTAACATTTGTCCATTAAAATCAGGATAAATATTTTCCGACTATCGGCACCCTTCTGCCTACTCCAAATGCTTTTGGAGAAATGCGTATGATAGGGCAAAATTGGTTACGTTTATATTCGTTGATATTGACCATTTTTAAAACCCGGTCAACCAATACAGCATCAAAGCGCTGTTCTTTGATTTCATTCGGTCCTTTTCTTCTTTCGATATATTGATACAATATTCTATCCAGAATTTCATACTCCGGTAGTGAATCTGAATCTTTTTGCCCTGGCCTTAGCTCTGCAGAGGGAAGCTTTGTAATTATATTCTCAGGAATAATTTCTTTCTGACGGTTAATAAATTTTGCTAAGGCATACACCTGCATTTTATAGCAATCACCCAACACTCCCAATCCGCCAGCCATATCTCCATACAAAGTACCATAACCAGTAGCCAATTCACTTTTATTGGAAGTGTTCAGCAAAATGTATCCGAACTTATTAGCAATGGCCATCAACAGGTTTCCTCTTGTTCTTGACTGGATATTTTCTTCTGCCACACTAAATGGCAGGTCTTTAAAAACCGGTTTCAATTCTGCAAGAAAACTTTCATAAATGTTTTTGATCGGAATAATCTCGTATGGATTGCTAAGATTTTTACTCAATTGCTCTGCATCCGAAACAGAATGATCAGAAGAAAAATGGGAAGGCATTAAAACTGCTTTCACATTTTCGCTTCCCAAAGCTTCACATGCTAAAGCTAATGTGACAGCACTGTCTATTCCGCCACTGCTTCCCAAAATTGCTTTGGTAAAACCCATTTTGCTGAAATAATCTTTAATACCGGTGATAATAGCAGCATGGATTTCAGCAGTACATAAATAATAATCTAACTCTTCAGGATCATACTCTGCATCAGGCAGATTTGCTGATTTTACTTTTACTGATTCTGTGAATGTCCCATCATCCTTCAATTCAAAAATGTCAAAAGCTTCTTCAAACAACGGTAATTGCTTTATAAGGTTTGCATTTTTATCAAACACCAGTGAACCGCCGTCAAAAACAATCTCTGTCTGACTACCTACTGCATTACAATAAAGCATGGGTAACTTATACTTGGACACATTTAACTTCACTATTGCTTTGCGGTCTTCCACATGTGTATAATCAAAAGGAGATGCAGAGATGTTCAGCATCACATCCGGTTTCAGTTTCATCAATTCATCCATCGGGCAATTCCGGTACAATGGATTATCACCAAGATTCCAAATGTCTTCACAGATTGTTATTGCCAGTTTCTTTCCTTTGAATTCAATAATGTTCCAGTCATATGCCGGTTCAAAATAACGGTACTCATCAAATACATCATAATTAGGCAGACAGGTTTTATGTGCTACCCCCTTCACTTCCTTTTCGCATAAAAAGAAAGCGGCGTTGAACAGGTCTTTTCCTTCTCTTACAGGATTAATATCCGGCGCACCAACAATTACAGCTATCGAGTCTGCATGTTGCTTTATCTTATCAATTGCCAAATAACATTTGCTGATAAAATCTTCAAACTCCAGGAAATCTCTTGGCGGATAACCACAAACACATAGTTCTGAAAACATAACAATATCAGCACCCTGCTTTTTCGCCCAATCAATTCCTTCAATGATCTTCCGGGTATTTTCTTCAAAATTGCCAATGTGATAATTCTGCTGTGCCAATACAATCTTCATAATGCAAATCTACAGGAATGTTGGATTAGCTTAATTTAGCAGGAACAACAATTTTAATACAGCTACGTTTATAATAACTATGAAAAATATCCTGCTTGTTTTTTGCTTTGGTCTTATTTTATTTTCCTGTAAAAGCGACTCAAAAACCCCAGATGTTTCCAGGATCAATGTTGACCTCAAACTGGAACGATTTGACAGAGACTTTTTTTCAATTGATACCAATAATGTCTTGGCAGGATTGAATCAGCTTAATGCAAAATACCCGGTGGCTACACCTGTTTTTCTGCAATATGTTTTAGGGCTTGACAGTTCAAACACTTTGGATGGTGTTAAGAATTTCATCCGGCTGAGTGATAAATTGTTTGATACCATAAACACTGTTTTCCAATCTACTGAAGCACTTGAAAGGGATTTTAAAAAAGCCTTCCAGTATATAAAATATTATTTCCCTAATTACTCCGTTCCCAAAATTGCCACTATTGCCGGACCGGTTGATGCATTGGCAATATCTGATAATGGACCAACACCTGATTTTCTTCGCCCCGGTTTATTAGGCATAAGTTTACAATTCTATCTCGGCAAAAATTTTTCTGTGTACAATGATCCCTTCTTTATTGAAAATGTTGCTCCTGTTTACAGAAGCCGCCGATTTAGTAAAGAGTATATAATAGCAGATGCCATGCAGCTGATTGTATCTGACATGTTTCCTGATAAAAGCAGTGGCAAACCACTAATTGAGCAAATGGTAGAAAAAGGAAAACAATGGTACCTGCTGGATAAGTTCCTTCCTTTCATTCCCGATTCCATTAAAACCGGTTATACACAACAGCAGCTAGAGTGGTGTAAAGAAAACGAAGGAATGATATGGACATACATTGTAAAGAATGAAGACCTGCAATCGCTTAATCCTTCCGTATTGCAGATATATATTGGTGAAAGTCCGTTTACTCAAGGCTTTCCGACTGAATATTCACCCGGTAATATCGGCCAATGGATCGGCTGGCAATTCATTAAAAAATTTGTTGAAAAAAACCCGGATATGAAACCGGAAGAGATCATGCAGGCAACTCCTGAAAGAATCATTACCGAGGCCAAATACAAACCAAAATAACATTTGTTTGCAACTGTTATTGATTGCAACCAACTTTTTATTATTACCCCGTAAACAGTATCTGAATGAGGACTAATATTTTCCTACATTTACAGAAATCATGAAGTCTTTACACACACTAACAGATCCGGTTTATACTCCCAAGGAAAAGTTTTCATTTTACGATAAACTCTGGTTACGCATCATGAATGATAAAAGGGATTTACCTTTTATCTATTTGCTTACTACCATTCATATTGTGATACTGCCAGTTACAATCCTGCTTTTTACACCGTTGCTGACAGGTTGGTGGTGGTGGGCATTGGCAGTTCCTTATTTTTATTTATCTCAACTTTATTTCAAAGGGAGTTTTGGGTTGATGTTTCACTGTTTCTGCCATCGTAAAACATTGAAAGCTCCTTATCAAAAACCTTTTCATAATTATGTTACCTGGATTATCTGCCCGTTGTTTGGACATGCACCGGAAGGATACTTCAGCCACCATATGGGCATGCACCATATTGAAAATAATATGCCCGATGACACCAGCAGCACTATGGCTTATCAGCGGGACAGTGTAAGAGGTTTTCTTTCCTATTTTTTCAAATTCATTTTTGTTGGCGTTATTGATACAATACGTTACCTGTTCAGCAAGAAAAGAAAAAAACTAGGACAAAGGCTAACTGCAGGCGAATATATCTATCTCTTTTTTTGCATTGTTATGTGTTTTGTGAACCTGAAAGCAACTCTGGTTGTCTTTATTGTTCCGCTTTTATTTGCAAGGCTGGTGATGATGCTTGGCAACTGGACACAACATTCTTTTATAGATGCAAATGATCCTGAGAATCTTTATACAAGCTCTATCAATTGTATAAATACTGTTTACAATAAAAAATGCTGGAATGATGGCTACCATATCATTCATCATCTTCGTCCGGGTATGCACTACACCGAAATGCCCGGAGAATTCTTAAAAAGAAAGGATGAGTTTGCAAAAAACAAAGCGATTGTATTTGATGGTATTCATTATCTCCACATTTTTACCTGGCTGCTTACTAAACGATATGATAAACTGGCAGATAATTTAGTAAACATCAACGGAACCATCTTTAATTCAAAGGAAGAAGCTATAGCGTTGATGAAAGAGAGAACCAGGAAAATAAATTCAATTTAAAAGCTGAATAGCTACCTGAATGATGATAAGTGATTCATTTTATTTCTTTCACTGGAAGAAATAAAATGAACAATCCGCCTGTAGGCGGATGCAACTGAAGTCGATAGTAATACAAATGCCGGGCTATTAATTATTCTTCATCGGCACAATCATCTCAAAGGCCGGTATACTTACATCGAATAGCTGCTTGCTGTGCAGGTTTTCCATCTGGTAAGTACCGTACATTTTTCCCATTTCGGTGCGGAGGTTGCAGCCGCTTACATATTGATAGCTCTCACCGGGCTGCAAGGTTGGCTGAATTCCTACTACACCTTCGCCTTCCACTTCCCGATGGGTGCCGTTGCTGTCAAAAATATACCAATGGCGGCGGTGCAGTTTTACAGGAAACACATTATGATTTTCTAGCGAAATTCGATAGGCAAACATGAATTCCGACTGCAGCGGGTTGCTGTAATCGGCCTGGTAAAAAGTCTCTACGCTAACTTTCACTCCTTCAGAAATCATGCTAGTCATATAGTAAAAGTAAACAAATTACCAGAGAATCAAACTTGCAGATGATTTAACAGATAAATCCGCCTCGAGAGCTTAATTTTGCGGCACTAAATAGAAAAAATAAACATGAAAATAGCAGTTGCAAAAGGTGATGGAATAGGCCCGGAAATAATGGATGCCGTGTTGAGAATTTTTGAAGCCAACAAAGTTCCGCTGGAGTATCAATTTGTAGATATGGGCAAATGGGTATTTGATAAAGGCTTTAATAACGGCATGACGCCAGAGGCCAAACAATCCATAGAAGCATTGGGTTTGCTATTTAAAGGCCCGATGGAAACTCCAAAAGGCAAAGGTGTAAAAAGCATCAACGTAACAGCCAGAAAGACATGGAATACTTACGGCAATAAAAGAGACTTCAGAACCCTGCATGGTGTTGATACTGTTTTTAGCAAAGCTGGAATTCCGATAGATATTACAGTAGTAAGAGAAAATATTGAAGATACCTACGGCGGCATTGAGCATATGCTTACACATGATGTGGCACTGAGCCGCAGGTTCATTACCCGTCCGGGAAGTATGCAGGTGATCCGCTATGCATTTGAAATGGCGAAACAAAAAAATGCCCGTCGTATCACATGCGGCCACAAGGCAAACATTATGAAAATAACTGACGGTTTGTTTCTTGAATGTTTTTATGAAGTGGCCAAAGAGTTTCCGGAGCTGAAAGCAGATGATGTGATCGTAGATGATCTTTGTATGAAACTGGTTACGAGACCAGATCTGTTTGATGTGGTTGTATTGACCAATCTGCAAGGTGATATTGTATCTGACCTTTGTGCAGGACTGGTTGGAGGACTTGGGTTTGCTCCATCTGCCAATATTGGGGATCATATCTGCATCTTCGAAGCGGTACATGGAACTGCACCGGATATTGCCGGAAAAAATATTGCTAACCCTACAGCTCTATTATTAAGTGGCTTATCAATGCTCCGTCACCTTGGGCTTACAGAAAATGCAGCCATTATTGAAAATGCATTGTTATATACATTGGAGAAAGGTGTGCATACCGGCGACTTTGGCGATAAGTCAATACCTTCTGTAAACACTACAGAGTTTGCAGATGCCATCATCAGCAACTTTGGCAAAACTCCTGAGATAGGCGCAAGGAAAATCATTCCAAACAAACCAGGCACACCTACTCCATTGAAGTTAGAAACTAACTCAATGATGATCTCTAAAGAATCCGAGACAGATAATATTGTTGGTGTTGACCTTTTTATCGAAAGCGATGAGCAACCCATTGCTATAGCTTCAAAATGTCAACGACATGCCGGAGTAAAATTCAATCTCATCAATATCAGCAACCGTGGCACACAGGTTTGGCCTACCGGTTCTGTTTATACCAACCTGGTGAATCAGTATAACGTTCGGTTTGAAAGTATTGACGATGTACCGCTTAACCAGCAGGATGTTATAGGCCTGTATGTAAGTATGAGTGGCAATTTTAAGGTTTGTTCTTTTGAACTGCTGAATAAATGGGGTGATAAAAAATCCTATAGTTTGGCGCAGGGACAGTAATGCCCCCTGTCCCTTAATGGAACTTAGTTTTTAATAGTCATTTAAACTTACCTAATTTAAAAAGAGAAAGTTTTTTATTTTTTTGTCCGGCAGCATTACTACTATCATCGTCTGTTGTGTCACTCACTTCATCGTTCGGTAATTCTATTCAGCATTTTGTAAATTGCCTTACAAATTGAAAAGCTCATGCCTGTTGAAACAAAAAAATATACAAACGAGGAAATAACTGTTGTTTGGAAACCAAATGCCTGTATTCACTCTACACTTTGCTGGAAGGGTTTGATAGAAGTATTTAACCCAAAAGAAAAACCTTGGATTAAAATAGATGGAGCCGGTACAGATAAGATAATTGAGCAGGTAAGAAAATGCCCAAGCGGTGCATTAAGTTATTATGTGAATGAAGAAGCAGCAACGGGTTCTCCTGAAAAAGTTGTTGCCGAAGCCGCCAATATGCTGAAAGTAGAAGTTTCGCCAAACGGTCCATACATTCTAAAAACAGAATGCCTTATTATTCATAGCGATGGAAGGGAAGAAACAAAAACCGGAACGGTGGCTCTATGCCGTTGCGGAGCATCTGAGAATAAGCCTTATTGTGATGGTCGGCATCGGAAAATTGGATTTGAAGGTTAAAATCATCCTTTCAGATTAAAGTGTCTTGCGAAGCCAATACTCATTAGGATAATACCTGCTAAGATTATAATAATTGGAATTATAATTTTTTTATTCTTCTCAAAAGCATTCCTATTAAAAAGATAAACTCCGGACAGGCTAAATAATATACCTGCAATTATAATAATCCACGGATTGCTCATCCGGATTTTTTTACATTTTTATATCCATTCTTCACCAACCACTGCAACACTTTTTCCCGCTGATCACCTTGCACAATGATTTCTCCATCTTTAGCAGAGCCTCCGGTTCCGCAATATGATTTTAATTTCTTGCCAAGTTCTTCCAGGTGATCAGCAGTACCTATAAAACCTTCAATTAAAGTTACGGCTTTGCCAGCACGGTGTTTTGTATCGAGTCTTATTTTTAGTTTCTGCTGCACAGGCGGTAATGTTTCTGTATTGTCCTGCTCCGGTTCAAAAGAAAAATTCGGGTCAGTGCTGTATACAAATCCTCTGGTATCTGGCTTATTCTTCTTACTCATAATGACTATTAGCTTTAGGGTTTTAAAGTCCCTCCCGTGGAGGGATTTAGGGAGGCTGCTTTAAGACTTAGATCCAAACTCCTCGCCTGGTGAATTAATGCTCCCACACTAACAAAATCGACACCTGCATTTGCATAATCTATTATATTATCTAGATTAATGCCTCCGCTTGCTTCTGTTTCAAATTTATCGCCGATTATAGCAACTGCCTGCTTAATCTCTTCCGGTGTAAAATTGTCCAGCATAATGCGAAACACTTTTCCTTTTCCAGCAGCGATAACCTTTTTTACATCTTCAAGATTTCTTGTTTCCACTTCTATCTTCAATCCCGGCTTTTTTGTTTGTACATATTCCGCAGCCAGTTCAATAGCTTTTTCAATACCTCCGCAATAATCAATATGGTTATCCTTCAGCATGATCATATCATATAATCCAAACCGATGATTAACACCGCCACCAATTCGTACTGCTTCTTTTTCTAATAACCTGAAATTCGGGGTTGTCTTTCTAGTATCTAATAGCTTGGTTTTTGTTCCAACTAATTTATCGGAGTAT
>CAYVSH010000010.1:0-30519 GCA_964453625.1 uncultured Chitinophaga sp. | reverse complement strand
GTTAGCGTAGCAATACCACTCATTCGTTGCATACAGTTCAATACTAATCTTTCGCATTGCAAAATAGTATGTACTGCCGCTTCCACTTCAAAAGCTTTTTCACCATATTTCATTTCATCGCCATCATTTTTAAAAGCAGTAAATACCAAACCTGGTTCTTTGTAGCTGAATATTTTTTTTGCCACATCCATTCCGGCAAGAATACCATCCTGCTTTATTTTTAAAACGGCCTTACCTTTTGCATCTGGTTTTATTACCGATAAAGTAGAATGGTCTCCATCACCAATATCCTCCAGCAAGGCTTCGTTTATAAGATGCTGTAATTGTTGATCAAAAGTCATAGTTGCAAAAATAGGATTTCACAATCTGCTAATATGCAAAAAAGCCTTCCTGAAAATTCAGAAAGGCTTTATATACATTTTTAAAAGTTTAATTAATCAATAGACTGAAAGCGGATCTCTTTCACTACCTCTTTCCCATTTTTTATTTTCATAAATACATTGGTACGGAAGTTTCCGGCAGCAGTTTGTAAAGTACCAATACAAAAATGACCACCGGGAGAATCACCTTTGTGTTTTAACTCAAATCCTTTTACTCCATTGTTGCCAAAAAAATCTTTTACGATCAATTGAGCTTGAGCTTTACTGTAGCTGTCACTTTTATCCGGCAAGGTCAATTCTACATTGTCATCAAAATAAGCTGACAATTGAGAGGCATTACCAGAACGCAACGCACCAATCACTTCATCAATACTGCTGTTTTGTGCGGTAAAAGAGGAAAGCAGTAAGATAGAACCCAACAATAAAGATGTAAATATCTGTTTCATGATAATTAGGTTTTCACAGGTATATTAATCTAAAAACATGCCATAGTAATTTAAATGTTTTCAGAGGGTACTAAAGTACTAAAAACCAGCAGTTTTTCCTTATTTCTGCCGGGTTATATAGGAATTGAATGTAGTTTTACAGGGTATGAATGGGCTTTGCCCATTGATAATGAATGTATTTGTACTTTCCCAAAAAATCTAAGCCACAATGTTTTCTAAAAAGGTTATTCTGGTCATCATGGACGGATGGGGATTAGGTAAAGTTGCGTCAGCAGATGCCATACAAAATGCCAATGTTCCGTTCACAAAATCGTTATACAATCAATACCCTAACACTACCCTGGTTACCTGTGGTGAGGCCGTTGGCTTACCTGATGGACAAATGGGTAATTCAGAGGTTGGCCACCTGAACTTGGGTGCCGGACGGGTAGTGTACCAGGAACTGCAAAGAATTAATGTAGCCATCAGGGATGGATCTTTTGCGGAAAATAAAGTTTTGTTGAATGCAATTCAATTTGCAAAAAATAATAAAAAAGCTCTCCACCTGCTGGGGCTTGTAAGTGATGGAGGTGTTCATTCTCATCTTAATCACCTGAAGGCACTGGTTGATATTTGCAAATCACAAGATTTGAATGAACTATATATCCATGCCTTTACCGATGGAAGAGATTGCGATCCAAAAAGCGGATTGGGTTTTATTACAGAATTACAAAAACATTTAAATAGTAGTGTCGGAAAAATTGCTACAGTAAGCGGCCGTTATTTTGCCATGGACAGGGATAAAAGGTGGGAAAGAATAAAATTGGCTTACGATGCAATGGTAAAAGGGGTTGGTGAAAAGGCAACCGATGCTATTGCTGCAGTTGAAAACTCTTATCAGAATAACATTACAGATGAATTTATTCTGCCAACAATTATTGTTGATGAAGGACAACAACCATTAGGACTTATACAGGATGGTGACGTGGCAATATGTTTCAATTTCCGAACAGATCGTTGCAGGGAGATAACACAGGTACTTACACAATCTGATTTCCCTGAATTTGAAATGGAAAAACTTTCATTGCATTATACAACCATGACGGAATATGATAAAACCTATAATAATGTAAATGTTGTGTTTGAAAATGACAACCTGAATAATACGATTGGCGAAGTACTACAAAATAACGGCCTGACACAAATAAGGGCAGCAGAAACAGAAAAATACCCGCATGTTACTTTTTTCTTTAGCGGTGGACGAGAAAAAGAATTCATTGGCGAAAAAAGAATAATGGCTGCTTCACCTAAAGTGGCTACTTATGACCTCCAGCCAGAAATGAGTGCATTCGAATTAACTGATGCACTTATTCCAGAGATTGAAAACAAAACAGCTGACTTCATTTGTCTGAACTATGCTAATGCTGACATGGTGGGCCATACAGGTGTATGGGAAGCGGCAATAAAAGCTGCAGAAACAGTGGATCAGTGTGTACAAAGGATTGTAACAACTGGTTTACAAAATGGCTATACTATTTTTCTTACAGCAGATCATGGCAATTCAGATTATCTTATTAACGAAGATGGTTCACCCAATACTGCACATACCTTAAACCCTGTTCCATTTTTCATCATAGATAATGAATGGAAAGGAATTGTAAAGCCTGGAAAACTGGCCGATATAGCACCCACCATTTTAACGATGATGGGAGTTCCGGTTCCTGCAGAAATGACCGGTGAAATATTAATTTCAAATTCATAAAAATCAATAATGAAAGTTCTCAAAAAGATCTTACTTGTGCTGCTTGCCACATTGATCGTCATACAATTTATACACCCTAAAAGAAATAAAGCTGTGGGTCAGCAACCAAACTTTATTGGAAACTCCTTTGCTATATCCAATGATGTTAGCATAATACTGGCTAAAGCTTGCAATGATTGCCATAGTAATAACACCAATTATCCATGGTATGCAAATTTTCAGCCTGTTCATTGGTGGTTAAATGGGCATATAAAAGATGGGAAAAAGCATCTGAATTTCGATGAGTACACAAATAAGTCTCTTCGCTATCAATATCACAAAATGGAAGAAACCATTGAGATGATAAATGAAGGGGAAATGCCCCTGAAGTCATATAAATGGACTCATAAAGATGCCAGGTTAACAGACGAAGAAAAAAACAAGGTGATTAACTGGGCGAAAACCATTATGGATACAATGAAAGCAAAATACCCTATTGACAGCCTGATACGAAAAAAATAATAGTACTTTTAAATACTAGTATTCTGCTTTGAAAAAAATCATTAGACCGTTAGCCAGTTTATTGTTTGCGATACTTGGGTTTACTCCTGTGTTGCTGGTACTTTTATTCAGTCTAAGACAACATACTATTCGATACCGAATGAAAGAAAAACTGGAGTCTTCTTTCCTGCAAACTATCACCTTAAAAAACGATGCAATTCAATGGGTAAAAGCCGGAAAAGAGATATGGGTAAATGGAAAAATGTTCGATATAAAATCGAAAGAAAAAAAAGGCGAAAAGACAATATTTAAAGGATTGTATGATGACGATGAAACACTGCTTAAAACAAACCTTCGTGAAAGCTGGGAAAAAAATAAAACCCGGCAAACGCATCTCCTTGGACAGCTATTTCAAAGCTTGAGCAATATTTATTTTTCAAATAATAGCTGGATGTTTCTGGCCTGTAGCAAAGAAAAAACAACTTACCCATTTTATACAAGCCAGTTGGCTTATCATCATACTGATATTCTCACACCTCCTCCACAGGCCTGATCACATTTTTGTTTATTGTAGTTAATATTAAGTAATCAAAAAATCTATTATGAGAAAGATAGCATTACTGTCTGTATTGCTGTGCTATTCGTTATTGACAATCGCACAGTTGGACAGTACTGACGAAAAAAATCTTGATGAAGCCGTAGTTTACTCTAACAAATTTGTGGAGAAGAAAAAAAATCTGGCACAGAAAATAGACATCGTAAGCAAAAGAACCATTGCCCGTTTCAACAGCCAGAATACAGGCGACCTGCTGATCAATACGGGAAATATTTTTGTACAAAAAAGTCAGCAAGGAGGTAGCAGCCCGGTACTTCGTGGGTTTGAAGCAAGCCGTGTTTTGCTGGTAGTAGATGGAATTCGTTTAAATAATGCCATATTCCGTTCCGGGCACTTGCAAAATGCAATAACTGTTGACCAGAACATGCTGGAACGAGTGGAAGTTATGTATGGCCCTTCTTCTACTTTATACGGAAGTGATGCACTTGGTGGCCTGGTGCATATGCGTACCAAATCCCCGGTTCTTTCATCCAACGAAAAACTGAAAACAATGGGATCAGCATTCAGCCGCTATAGTTCTGCTAATAATGAAATTTCTGTTCATGCAGACCTAAGCTTAGGCGGAAAAAAGTTTGCCTGGCTTCAGTCATATACATACAGTGATTTCGGCGACATGAAGATGGGAGATAACTATAGAAGCAAGTATCCAAATTTTGGAAGACGGTCACAATACATCGCATCAATAAACGGTATTGATTCAGTTGTGAGCAATAACGATGACCGGATTCAACGATACTCCGGATACAGCCAGTGGGATATACTGCAAAAAATCCTTTTCAGGCAAAATGAAAAAGTAAGTCACCAACTGAATCTTCAGTATTCCAACACAACGAATATACCGAGATATGATCGTTTGCAAGACACCAGGAATTTTGGAGGTAGTATAGGTACCACATTACGATTTGCCGAATGGTACTACGGCCCTCAAACCAGATTGCTGGCAGCTTATGATCTGAGCATTTCCAATCCTGGTTTCTTTGATGAACTAAAAATAAATCTGAATTACCAGGATATAAAAGAAAGCAGGCAACAACGGGAATACAGAAGGTACGACCGTTTTGACAGCCGCCGGGAACATGTAAAGGTCTATGGTTTTATAATTGATGGCAGAAAAGCATGGAATAGTAATGAATTAAATATTGGAATAGATGGTCAATTGAATGATGTTACTTCAGAAGCTGATCGTACCAATCTGCTAACTGGTACGAAAACAAAACTAGATACCCGTTACCCTGATGGTGATAATAATATGAATTATTTCGGCTTGTACGCCCAGCATGTTTTAAAGATGAAGCAAGGAAAACTGATTCTGAATGATGGTATCCGTTTCCAATTGGTTAGCCTTAACTCTATGATTAGGGATAATTCTTTTTTTAATTTCCCTTTTACTGAGATAAAGCAAACCCCTTTTGCCGTTACTGGCAATCTTGGATTAGTGTATATGCCTGTAAAAGCATGGCGCATTACCGGAAACCTTTCTTCCGGTTTCAGGGCTCCAAACATTGATGATGTTACCAAGATATTTGAATCGAATACAGCAACTCAGCGATTGATCGTTCCGAATACTGATCTTGGACCGGAGTACACTTATAATTTCGATCTCGGCATGTCGACCACTATTAAGGAAAAAGCCAGGTTTGAATTAACAGGTTTTTATACTTTATTCAGGAATGCGATCGCATCGGCACCCTTTAAATTGAACGGCCAGGATTCAGTTCTTTACAATGGGGTAATGAGTGCTGTATATGCCAGCCAGAACATCAATAAGGCATTTTTGTACGGCTTTAATACACGGTTACAAATTGATCTGAGCAAAGACCTTACCTGGGACAATACGTTGAGTTTTACATATGGCCGGTATAAGAACCCTGATGGCACAAAGAAACCCCTGGATCATGTACCGCCACTATTCGGTAAGAGTAATCTGACCTATTCAAAAAATAAACTGAGTGCAGAATTATATTGTCATTTCAATGGTTGGAAAAGAATAAAGGATTATAACCCTGACGGGGAAGATAATGGTCAGTATGCAACCCCCGATGGAATGCCTTCCTGGATAACCCTGAACCTGAGAAGCAGCTATGCATTTACTAAACACTTTATGTTACAGGCCGGAATTGAAAATATTGCAGATAAGAACTATCGGTATTTCGCATCGGGTTTTTCCGCTCCAGGCAGAAATATCATAATAGCACTCAGGGCAAATCTTTGATTTCCCATTAATCAGGTGTAGGCATTGGCTTTCACCTGATTAATTTATAGTCATACCTGTAAATTTTACATACTTGTGCAGCATTAGTAAAGGAAAATTGTCTAAATTACAGGCAACCAAAGTAAGTTATGACCGAGGAAGCCCTCTTAAAAGGTTGTTTGAAAAAAGATGCTACGGCCCAGCGGGAACTATACAACAAGTATAGCCCAAAGATGCTGGCAGTATGTTATCGATTTGCCCACAACCGGGAGGATGCAGAAGACATGCTCCAGGAAGGTTTTATAAAGGTCTTTTTACAAATACACACTTTTGAGAACCGCGGTGCTTTTGAAGGATGGATCAGAAGAATTATTGTTCACACCTGTATCAATATTCTGAAGAAGAATAAAAAGTTCAATGAAAGTGTTGATATAATACATGCCACAGGGGTGCAAATAAGAGAGGAGAGTGTGCCCGCCATTATACAGGCTAAACAGGTAGTGGAATGTATAAGGTTGTTACCGATAGGCTACCGAACAGTTCTTAATCTTTATGCAATTGAAGGCTATAGCCACAGGGAAATAGCCAATATACTTGGAATAGAAGAAAGCACCAGCCGAAGCCAGTACACAAGGGCTAAGGCAATGCTTGAAAATATTTTGATAAGAAAAAGAATATTACAGAAACCAAAACAGGAAGTCAATTGGCTTGCCGCTGTGAACCAACGATAAATTGAAGTACCCAACTGGCGATGGAACATAAGTTTGACAATAGAGATTTTGAGCAGTTCGTAAAGCAGAATGCTGACCAGTACAGGATGTTCCCTTCTGATAAGGTGTGGAAGGGGATAAATAATACCCTGCATACAAAAAGACGGTGGTATGGATTGGGTCTTGCACTTTTATTGCTTACTACTGCAGCCGTAACAGGAATCATGCTTGCTCCCTCTGATAAGAAACAGTCAGTTGCCGGAGATGCAGCAAGTGTTTTAATAAACAAAATCAATAAAGAACAAAATCAAGTTTCAAAACAGGCACCTGTCGTGTTTACACATGTTAATGCACCAGCAAAAAATAATACTACAATTGCTTCGCCTGATAACACCCAGAAAAATCTTTTTCCTGCCTCCTCAAATACGGTTACAGACAATTCAATACCCTTACAGTCTAATCAGAATTCGAATGTAGCTGGTGAGGAAAAAACAACAGATATAGTTCTTGCTGAACCTGTATATTCTATTAAATCGACTTCGCCTGATCAAATTGTAAAAAACAGATCTAAGCAGGTTGATAAAACTCAGGTACTTGTTAATCAGAATAATACCTCTGTGTTGTCTGAAAACATCTCTGCTCCTGAATTTTCAACTGATAAAGCAACTGCGAAATCCGATCTATCAACAGTTGCTGAAACGGAATACAGCTATAAAGATGCAAACCTGTTAACCATCGAAAGTGTAGTAAACACTTTTAAATATGTTAAGACCCGTAAGAAAATCTCATGGCGGATATTCATTACGCCAACGATCACATACAGAGAGTTGGATGACAATAAGCCATTCCTGGCAGCTGCCCGTTCTACTATAGGTGCTTCTAACAGTTATTCTCTTGCTGATATAAACAGCCAGGTTACACACAAACCAGATATTGGTATTCAGCTTGGGTTTACTGCCGGATATCCAGTTTCAAAAAACATTACCCTTACAGGAGGACTTCAGTTTAATGTAAGCAAGTACAATATCCGGGCTTCCACTTCTGCCAGTGAGGTGGCTACTATAGCTTTAAACACTTCTGGCGGCGGAACAAATACCGTATCTGCTATTACGAATTACAGAAATGTGGCTGGATACAGGGCTGCATGGTTGCATAACAAGTATATTTCTGCATCAGTACCTGTTGGGGCAGAAATAAAATTATCAGGCAATAGGAAAACGATTGTTGGTGTGGGTGCTACAGTTCAGCCAACATATATCTTAGGAAACAGGGCTTACCTGCTTTCTACTGACTTAAAGAATTATGCCGAAGTACCATCACTAACCCGTAAATGGAATATCAATACCGGGTTTGAAATATTTGCCGGTTATAAAACCAAAAAAGCAGATTGGAGGATAGGGCCACAGGTACGTTACCAGGTATTTTCGAGTTTTGATAATAAATACCCAATCAAAGAACACCTTTTTGATTTTGGTGTGAAACTGGGACTGACGCTTAAATAGAACCAATACTACCTGCTTTGCTTTAAATAAATCCCTCTGCAACTACAGTGGGATTTATTTTTTCTACTATGCTTTGCATTGCAATCATTATTTCAAACCCTGTTTGTAGTATTTTTAGGGGATGAAAAAGGGTTCCGAATTAATAACAATCATAGCACTACTTATTTTTTTCTCCGCATGTAAGCAAAATGAAAAATCAGAAGACAAAAATTTCATTTCTGTTCTATCCATAATAAAAAAGCAGGTGGCACATGTTGACACTTCTTTATATCCCATTATAAAGATCATAACGACTGATTCTCTGCACAGTGATACCACTTATATTCCCCGTGAGGAATTTGCTGCTGCTGCTAAAGATTTTCTTGAAATACCGGACCTTTCAGATAAAAAAGTAGCAAAGAAATATAAAGAAGAACCGGCTTTACACGACAAACTTATTAACCGGGTTATTATTACCTATTTGCCGATCGATCCTGACAATTCAGAAGTAAAAAAACAGGAGCTGTTGGTAACACCTGCGCCGGGTACGGAGGATAAAGTAACCAACATTATCATTGTGAAGGAGATAAGCAACAGGGATAGTTTCGTAAAAAAGAATATGCTTTGGCAAATGGATAAGTTTTTCCAGGTAATAAGCACAAGGCAAAAAAAAGGTGCGCCGGAAACTACTTCTGTATTAAAAGTAAGCTGGAATGAAGGCAAAATGCAATGACCGCTGCAGAATTTCAACATATAGCTCCGGGTATCCCTGCTCAACCGGGTATTTATAAGTATTATGATTCAGCAGATGAGTTGCTTTATGTAGGCAAGGCTAAACATTTACGTAAAAGGGTAAGTTCTTATTTCAGTAAAACACTGACCAGTTATAAAACCCATGAACTGGTACAGCGAATAGCAAAAATCGAATTTACTATTGTCAATTCCGAACAGGACGCATTTTTACTGGAGAATACGTTAATAAAACAATTTCAGCCGAAATACAATATCAACCTCAAGGATGATAAATCATACCCATTCCTGGTAATTAAAAATGAACCGTTTCCAAGGGTATTTCTGACACGAAAAAAAATTGAAGATGGCTCTGAATACCTCGGACCATACACTTCAGTTAAAAAAGTAAGGGAGTTGCTACAGTTCATCAAACAAAGTATCCAGTTGCGAACCTGCTCCCTAAATCTTACAGAAAATAATATCAAAAAGGGGAAGTTCAAGGTTTGTCTTGAGTATCATTTAGGCAATTGCAAAGGCCCTTGTGAAGGTTTGCAAACGAAGGAAGATTATATGGATGGAATTAGCCAAATGAAGAACCTGCTTAAAGGAAATCTGTCACCTGTGTTACGCCATTATAAAAATGAAATGAAAACCTATGCTGCTGAACTAGATTTTGAAAAAGCAGCTTTGGTAAAACAAAAAATTGACTTTCTGGAAAACTATCAATCCCGTTCAGTAGTAGCCAATGCAAGATCAATCAATGCAGATGTGTTCAGCTTACAAAAGGAAAGAGAAATCGGCTATGTGAATTTTCTAATGGTGCGGAATGGGTCGATCATTCAAACTCATACTACAAAATTAGAAACACATTTAGATGAAACACCTGAAGAGATACTGAGTTATGCTGTAGCTCAATTAAGAGACATATTCAACAGTGATGCCCCGGAAATTGTAGTGCCATTTACTATAAATGCTCCGGAAAATGAAATTAAGATCAGTATCCCAAAAGCTGGTGACAGAAAAAAATTACTTGATCTTTCCCTTAAAAATGTCAGCCATTTTATTGAAGAAATCAAAAACAAGGAACGGCTGCAGTTACAATCAAAGAAAAAAGATAAACTTCTTTTACTTGAACAATTACAGGAAGACCTTCAACTCCAGGAAACTCCTTTGCATATCGAATGTTTTGACAACTCTAACTTCCAGGGAAGTTACCCGGTGTCTGCCATGGTTTGTTTTAAGAATGGTGAGCCTAGTAAAAAAGATTATCGCCATTTCAATGTAAAAACAGTAGAGGGGATCAATGACTTTGCCAGCATGAAAGAAGCTGTTTACAGGAGATATAAAAGATTAAAAGAAGAAAATGAATCATTTCCCCAATTGGTGGTAATTGATGGAGGAAAAGGACAGCTAAGTGCTTCTGCAGAGGCTATAAAAGAACTGGAACTTGAAGGTGAACTTACTTTGATCGGTCTTGCGAAAAATGAGGAAGAAATATTCTTTACCGGCGATACCCAATCCCTGAAACTTCCTTATAACAGCACTAGTTTGAAATTCATCCGGCATATCAGGGATGAAGTGCACCGTTTTGGCATCACATTCCATCGCAAAAAGAGGAGCAAAGGAACTTTTAAAAATGAATTGGAAGAGATACCCGGTATCGGTAAACAAACGGCCAGTGAGTTACTTAAAGCCTTTAAATCAGTAAAAAATATCCGGGAATTAATCAGGGAAGGAAAGGCCGAAATTGAAATTGGAAAAGTGATTGGTAATACGAGGGCAAGAGTGGTGATAAAGTATTTTATGGAAAACCATAAAAAATTGTAGTAAACCACATCAATAGGGTCTAAAAAAAATGGGGCCAGAATAGAAATTCAGCCCCGTTTTTAAAATCCAATATCCTATGAAAAACCGAGACGAAAATACAACAATTATCCAATTATCCTATAGGACTTTTACGATTTTCAGTATTTTTTTTAATTATTTGTACTCAATTACTTGTATATTAAAAAAGCCCCTTTAGAAGGGGCTTTTAAATATCGCATAAAGCTGGATCAATATGACCACAGATCCTGTTCGAAATTGAATATCTTTTCCTTGATGTTATCGCCTTCCAACAATGCCAGAATCGGATCTTTAATGTATTGACGGATGTTCTTATTTGCTGCATTATCCATTGTAGACTTAAGGATATAGCTGCTGAACATTCTGCTTTCAAATAACTCTTCCCATGTCATGCGGCTCTGTCCCATATTCTTCGGATTATAAACCTCATATTTTGCCAAAGTAGGGCGAAGATCAGGATAGTAAATCCAGAACATTACACTGGAACCTCTTTCTTTACCATTTTCGTTATACTTTGTTTCAATTGGAGCTATACCTAAAATACGGCAAAACATTCGGCTGGACTCTCTGTCGAACACCCATTCTTCTTTTACCCTTAGTTTAATAACACTATTAGGGTCAAATGATTTTAATGTAACAACTCTTGCAACAATTTTACTTGGATCGTTGATGTCAACCCTGTCTGCGGTATCATATCCACCTGCAGTCTTTTGATTAAGTTCATCCAAAGAAAGCGGAGTTGTAAACCTGTCATCAGCCCAGGCTGTAACATCACCTTTTTGAACAGCTTTCAAAAGTATATTCAGGAATATCTGGCTTCCGTTGTCGTCTTCTGCCTGGTAGCGGAAAGTCTGGTTCATTTTCTCCCTCAGGTCCAGTTCTCTCCATACTTTCTCAGCAAAAAGGGCATCATCCCAACGCAAATGCTCATAAGGGAGTGGTGTACGGGCCGTAAGGTTTCCTTTATCAAAAGCATTATCGTTCCTTAATGATGGTTTGGGTGCACCATTATTGGCTCCCGCAGTATCATAAGTTAGCGGTATGCTTACAGCAGGGTTGTAGGTTGGAGCAGTGTTGTTATTATTTGTCTGCTCTTCGCCTGGGTTTGCCGGATTGGTTGGATTATTCCCTGTTCTTTTCTTTGGTGTTCTTTGCGCATCCGCATTAGCTGCCAGCACTGACACCATCAACAAACATAATCCTGCTTTTACAACAATCTTTTTCATAAGTAATAATTGTAATTTACTTGATATAATACACTAAAGAAGGTACTTTCTTATTCTGACCATCTTCCTGTTGTACCCTGATATTATCAATATAAACTGTTTTTCCTGCTTTTACCTGTGTCCTGATAATTTCCTGTGCTCTTGCATTAAATGCATTTCCTGTACAGGTTGTTTCAACTATATCTCCATCATCACTGTCCGTACTGATTGTAAACTGTGTTACTGTATATTTCAGATCAAACGGAAAATCTTTTATCCAGGCTGCTACACCACCTTGTGCTCTGAATGTACCTGCTGGTATGTTATCACCGCTAACAAACCCACCGATGGTAGCTTGTGCACCCGGTATCTGGCGAACCCTGAACTGTGCTGCTCCAGCCACTTTGCCATCTACATTTACTGTAATACGGCAATCATCGCTTTGTTGAGACACCCGTACTACGTATTTTCCAGCACCAACTCTACTAATGCTTCCACCACCACCACTTATACTTACATTCACTTTATCATCTCCGCCACCACTTGCAGCAATGGTTACCGGGTTATCAACACCTATATAAAGAACATTCATTTTGTCGAGAGCTATGGATGCATTGGCTGAACCAACAACATAATCCACTTTTACTTCCCTTACATCTTCTTTACCGGTTGTCTGGTTGAAGAAGCTGATCCTTACAGGAACCGAATGGGAACCCACACCGCCGGCCTGTGTTTTATAAAGAGCATATCCTTCTTCACCAATAGCTACATTTGAACCACCTATAGTAATAGAAGGCTGTGCTGCTTTACTAAACGCTCCGTCACCTGCTTTTATTTCTAGTTCCTGGCCAGGCATCAGGTAATTTGAATTTTGACCCACTATGGCAGTATACGTATCGAAGATTACTTTTACCTCACCCACTTTGGAGTGGCAGAATGCAACTACCTTGTTTTCAGCAGTTTTGATGTCATTCTGAAATTTACTTAAAATAGTCAAACCAGCAACTGTAGGCACCATGTTAAAATAAGCTATTTCCCAGCTTTTTGTTTTTCCATCACGGCCCGGAGGGTTTGAGAGATCAATATTGAGGGATTTATCAAACTCGATTTTTATTGCAGAATCAATTCCCAGAATGTCAGTTTTGTATTTAGTTAAGGCATCATAAAGCTTTTTTGCTTCACCTTCTGTAACCATTAACTTGGTAACTTTATCCTGGTTTCCTTCATCAAATTCACTATTGGGGTCTCCAGCTTTACCGCCGGCACTAACCAATATTTTTGATTTCAGCGATTCTATATAATCATACAATTGTTGCGAAATTTTTACAACCTGTTCAGCCTTTGGGTACCAAATATTGGCTCTTTCTGCTGTTGTGGCATCACTTTTTTTCTCTTCCAGCGACTTCATAATAGTTGCCGTTGAAAGATTTACTTGTTTATTAGTATTCTCTAAGCTTCTGTTTACAGTTTTAAAGGCATTCAGAATTTCCGCCGAGATGTTTAAGGCTAACATAGCTGTTAAGAACAGGTACATTATATTAATCATCTTTTGCCGGGGTTCTTTAGGTAAAGACATGACTAAATTCTTTTAATTTGATTAGAATAGTGGCTTTTATCATTTGACTGATATGTTTCAATCATATCAAATAATAGATTAGTTATTAGTTGCGACCCTGCATTGCAGTAATCATGTTACCATAAATGCTGTTCAGGCGGCCCAGGTTATTAGCCAGGCTTCCAATCTGCTCTTGTACTTTCTTTGCATCTTCGGCACTGTTCAGCATAGAATTTGAGGTCTCAGAAAGTTTACCATAAAAAGCATTCAATGCTTTCAGGTGGTTGTTGCTTTCCTGCAACTCCAATTCATAAATAGTGTTTAATGAAGAAAGGTTCTTGGTCAGCACCTGTATCTGATCATGGAATTGTTTGGCTCCTTCAGTAGCTGTATTGAATGCACCAACCGAAGAAGCTGCAGTAGTATAAGCATCTTTTACTTTATCTAAAGTTCCCGTTACTTCTCTTGTTTTGGCAGCAAAATCTCCTGTAGCAGCAACAGTATCAGTTATTCCTGTTAAACCGGATACTGTAGTGTTCAATTGCTTAAATCCATCACCCAGTTTCTTCATTGTGTCTGGAGTAATTTCAGCTTCTGCAATCATTTTATCCATAGCACCCAAGGCTGTTTTTGTTTTTTTGCCGGCAACAGAGAATTGTTCTTCATCATGTGAAGAATCTTTGATGGCTGGATAGTAGGCATATAAAGCCCCATAAACAAGAAACACAACTGCTTCAGTTCCCAGACCTGCTTTTAACCAGAAGTCTGCATCAGGTGCATGAAGGATCTTTTGAAGTGCTCCCCAGATAACAATTGCGGCGCCGACGGATACAAATACGTCTACGATCTTGCTTACTTTGGATGGAATAGCTGCTGCCATAATCGGATTTTTTTAAAAGGTTTTAGTTTGATATTAAATAAGAGTGAAAAGTGAGAGGACAGTTTTTCGTAGCTGTCCTCCCAATTATTTTGAGATTAGTTAGAAATAATTATTTTTTGCGGCCTTTAGCAGGGGCTGCCGGTAAATCAATCACACAACGGAAGCCAATGTAAGATTTGGTTGAATCCTGGTACTCGTATGTACTTGTACCTGTTTGAAGATAGTAACCAACATCTTTCCAGCTACCACCACGGATTATTTTACGCTTCATGAGGGGAGGATCATCATCCTTTGCATTCCAGCGAACATCCGGGTTCATATCATGCTGAAAATTGTTGCGGCCTTCATAATAAATTGAAGATGTCCATTCTGCCACATTTCCACTCATGCAATACAGGCCATAATCATTAGGCCAGTAAGAGTCGGCACGAACAGTATAGAATCCACCATCTTCCGGGTAATTACCACGGCCTGGTTTGAAGTTAGCCATTAAACATCCTTTCTTGTTTCTCAGGTAATAGTTACCCCAGGGGAACATTGACTGAGAACGACCGCCACGGGCTGCATATTCCCACTGCGCTTCTGTAGGCAGGCGGAAGTCAGACTCCTGTGTACGTTTTTTAGAATCAAGAAATGAATTCAGAAGGTGTGTTCTCCATTCGCAAAATGCAGTAGCCTGTTTCCAGTTTACACCAACTACAGGATAGTTACCAAAAGCCGGGTGAGAAAAGTATCTCTTGGTCATTGGCTCATTATAAGAATAAGCAAAGTCTCTTATCCATGCTAATGTATCAGGATAAATAGCTACATCTTTCTTTATGATAAAGGCAGAACGGGGTTTACCAGCATTCTCTCTTTTTGCATTTTCCTTTAAATCATGTATCTCAGAGTGATAAATGATTTTGGAAGCATCAATTTCTTTTTTGCCAAAGATCCTGTCATCCGGAGGAAGGATTATGTCAGTACTTGCCAGTTGCTCCATTACTTTAGGATCGCTCCATTTCATAGTTTTCATCTTGGCCCAGTCTACATATTCGTTTCCATCAGCTCCTGACTTTACATAACCCAGTTTACGGGCAACTACAGAGTCACGAACCCACTGAACGAACTGACGATACTCATTGTTGGTAATTTCAGTAGCATCCATCCAGAAACCACTGATAGATACAGAACGGTTTCGGGCACTGAATGCATATGCAGGATCCTCATCACTGGGACCCATGTGAAATGTTCCTTGCGGAACATACACCATTCCCGGAGGTCTGGGCAGACTGTACTTACCACCAGGCGCAACTCCGTGCACCTGACCATCATTTGGCAAGGTGGAACCACCTTTGCCTTTCTTCTTTCCCAGGATACCACAACTTGCCAGCAATAGCATACAGGCAGCAAGGTAGAGGGAGTAGTAAAGGTTTTTCATTCTCATACACTTAAGAGGTATTGGGCAAATATAATGTTTTGAACCATTTTCTGACACAACGTTAAAGTTTATTTTTTTTAAATCAAAGCTACTTTTACGGGGTAAAAATTCTAACGGTGACGGGGTTTGATTTATTGTATTAACATGAAATTAATTACAGCTTTGATCCCCTGTTTATCAGGGATATAAGATCATTTACGGAAAATACGGGGGAAAGGCAGGTGTAATTACTACATAGATATATAGCAGTTTTCTCTAACACCTGTTTGCTTTTCAATAAAGGAAAATCATCATCCCCTTTTTCAGCTATCATTAATAGCCTGTGGGGTATGTATTTCCCAAGTAATTCCTTCTGAATGGCCGCTGCCCGGCTACCAATTACAACAATCTCCGATGTCCCGGCGGTAATTTCTAACATCAGACTTGCCCAATAGCCAAATGAGGAAGGATATTTTGTAATAGCATTGAATAAAGAAGAACACATGGCGATGCCCCCCTCCCTCCATTCCCCTTCATCAAAATACAGAGCAAGTTTACACAGGTTATGGGCCATTACAGAATTGCCGGACGGGACAGCACCATCATACATTTCTTTTTTTCTTACTATCACATCTGTTTGTCCTGACGGAGTGTAAAAAAAATAGCCGCCTGTTGACGAATATGTTTCCGGTACCTGATTCATTTCTTCAGAAAAATTCCGGATTACATGATTGGTTATTTCCTTCGCCCTGATCAGCCATTTTGTATCCGCTGTTATTTCCTGTAGATGGATCAATGCTTCAATGAGAAATGCATAATCATCCAAAAAAGCAGGATATTTTGCTTCATCATTTTTCCAGGTATGATGAAAAGCTCCGGCTTCTTTACCGGCAAATGCTTTCAGCAAAAAGTTCATATTATTAATTGCAAGCTGACGGTAACTTTCATTTCCGGTTGCAGCAAAAGCTTTGCTACAGGCCGTATTCATCAGTGCATTCCAACCAAGTATTATTTTATCATCCAATAAAGGCCGTATCCTCTTATTTCTGATGTCCATCAGTTTTTCTTTAGCATCAGTAATAATTCTCTTCAATTCAGAAACCGAAAGGTTATGCTCATCTGCAAATTTTTCCAACGGCATTCTTACCCGGAGTATATTCTTATGTTCCCAGTTTCCCTGTTCTGAAACATCATAATACTGGCTGAAAATAACAGCATCATCTCCTAATGTTTCCTTTATTTCATCCTGGTCCCATACATAAAACTTTCCTTCTACACCTTCACTGTCTGCATCCAAAGCCGCATAAAAGCCATTTGAAACATCCAGCATTTCCCGTTGAATGAATTCCATTGTTTCTTCGATCACTTCACGGTATCGGTTTTTTTGTGTGAGCTGAAAAGCTTCGCTTAATACGGAGACCAGCAATGCATTATCATATAGCATTTTTTCAAAATGTGGTGCCAGCCATTCCGTATCTGTCGAATACCGGGCAAACCCGCCTCCAAGCTGGTCATAGATACCGCCTTCGATCATTCTATCCAATGAAATCAGTGCTTGTTGTAAAGCTTCCTCATTTTTAGAAACATGATAATACCGTAACAGAAACTGAATTGTAAATGTTTGCGGAAACTTTGGAGCTTTACCAAATCCTCCCCATTCTGCATCTGCCGCTTTCATAACATTTGCGAAGGCAGTTGCTAAATTCTCATTGGTAAATACTTCATCACTTACATTGTCATTTATACCAAAATTGTTCGACTTGACTAAATGCTCAGTCAGGTTCTCTGCCTGCGCATCTATTTCATGTCTTCTTTCCTTAAATGCCTGAATAACTCCCGTTAATGTTTCAATCCAGGATGGACGGTTATAGGCTCTCTGTGGTGGAAAATAAGTGCCCCCATAAAATGGCTTTTTATCTGGTGTAAGAAAAATATTCAATGGCCATCCACCGCTTCCTGTCATTGCCTGTACGGCATCCATATAAATATGATCAAGATCTGGTCTTTCTTCTCTGTCAATTTTAATATTCACAAAGTTGTCATTCATCAATGCTGCTGTGGTTTCATCTTCAAAACTTTCCCTTTCCATTACATGGCACCAATGGCAAGCTGCATAACCGATGCTTACCAGAATGGGTTTATTTTCTTTCTTTGCTTTTTCCAGTGCTTCATCGCCCCAGGGATACCAGTTTACGGGGTTATGTGCATGTTGCAATAAGTAAGGACTTGTTTCATGAATAAGCTTATTAGTGTGCTTTTGCATAGCTTAAAAGGTAAACAAAATTCCCGAAGCGAATCCGGCAAATAAAAAAGGACATCAATGATGTCCTTTTAAAAAAAATTATCTCTTGTTTTATTTTGTCTTTTTAATTCCAACAAGATACTGTTCCAAAGCTGCCACCATACTTGGCATATTAGGCTGTGGTGCTTTTATATCCAGTTTCAAACCTGCATCCTCTGCTGCTCTTGTGGTGTTACTTCCGAAAGTACCGATCACGGTACCATTTTGTTTAAACTTAGGAACATTGTCAAACAAACTTTTAATACCGCTTGGTGTAAAGAAACATATGAGGTCGTATGACTTTTTTGAAAGTATCTCTTTTACATCACTGCTTACACTTCTGTACATAAATCCCAGAACGTATTCACAATTATTCGCCTTTAACCAGTTTACGATCTCATTGTCCTGTTGGTTTTCAGAACATACATAAAGGAACTTTTCATTGGCTTTATGCTTGTTGATCACATCAAAAAGGCTTTTATTGGTACTATCTGCACCATAAAAAACTTTTCGCTTCCGGTATAGAATAAATTTCTGAAGATATAAAGCAACGGCTTCGGTGATGCAGAAATATTTTGTGTCCTGCGAAACATTGATCTTCATTTCCTCGCAGATACGGAAGAAATGATCAATGGCATTGCGGCTGGTAAATATTACTGCAGAATAATTAGGTATATCAATTTTTTGACGGCGAAAATCCCTTGCAGGAATGCCTTCCAGTCGAATAAAAGGATGAAAATCCAGCTCTACATCAAATTTTCTTGAAAGTTCAAAGTAAGGAGACTTTTCACTTTCCGGCCTGGGTTGGGTAATCAGGATTTTTTGAATCGTCATAGCTTGTTATTCGTTCTGATATTCACCATTTTGATTGTTAATCATATGGCTGATTTGGCGGCAAAGTTAAGCAGTTATACCGAAAAATAATAATAAACCCCTGTAAACCAACAAAAGCGGTGCTATCTCGAATGCACAGAAGTACAAAAAGAAATGAAATGGATTGACTTTTATCTGGTTTCGGACCACAGAAAAGCTTAATATAATACGGTACATTAACATAGCTGCAATAAGGCACCATGATAGAGTAAGGCTGAATGAATATATCTTTCCCTGACCAAATGCTAATAACACTAAAAATGGAAGTAATAATATCCCTATCATTTTATTAATGATAAAAACTATAAAAATGTAGGAATCGGTTGTCTCTTTTATACTGAATATCCAACCGGCGATTTTTAATCCCAGGAACTTTACCATGTAAGCAATCGAAAGGCCAAGGCAACTGTACAAAAACAATATCCAGAATTCTCCTTCAGAACCAAGGTTAAAATATTGTAATAAAAAACTAATGTAAAGACCGCCACTAATAACAAAAAATCCATTTAATAATAACGACGGCAATGGAGTCTGCATTAACTGCTCTCTTATCTGTCGTTGTTTTAGTGTAGTACGAAAAAACACTCTGAACAGGTCTGAAAAATACTTTGGAAACAATTGCCGGAAAAGAGCAAATACTATTAATAGTAAAACAAGCAAATAGAAAAGAAGTTCTTTCCCGTTAAACGTTTTTAAAGTCGAGCCACGTAAAGCCACCGGCTTCGATCGAAAATCGAAATAGGGATTGCGACCCATGACCTGCCAAATAAATGACCCTGATAATAAAGAGTCAACAGGAGATTTAAACCAGGTTGAGTCAATTACCGGTCTTTTGGAAACAGAGTCGTTAAATGGGATAACAGAAGTTTGTATGGTGTCTTTTTCAGATGCTGTGTCTTTAGTAATACTGGTATCGCTGAGTGGTAACAATGTAGTATCAGCAAGAGACTGACCTGCTACTTCTGCGAAAAAAAACAAACTAATAAGTACAAATAAAACAACCCGGCTCAAGTATAAAAATTGTGCTGCAAAAGTATTGAAGTACACTGCCACCCTGATTGAATTTTTAAAAATAATTAATGAATCCAAAATGAATTTTGGACTGTCGAAGATTTAATTCTGTATCATTTCTTTTTCCAATTGCCCAGGCAAGATTGAATATACCTGCTGAAGTTTCAAATGCAAGACCAAGGCCAGTTCCCAAATACGAATAATTGATCTTCTGGCTCTGCCCGGCATCCCTTCCCCAGCCTGCATCTGCTAATACATAGAAATAAGAATTTTGTCCGGCAAGATAAAGTAACCGGTATTCCAAGGTTGCTATTGCATATTGTGACAGATACTGACTTTCTTCATCAAAACCTCTTAATAACTTATAACCACCAATTTGAAATAATTCATTCCGAAAAATATTACCACTCTGAAAAAGCCCCGCATTGATAGCTGCCTTCATGGTACTTTGCTTCCCTAAAGGAAAGTATCGGGCAGCAGTTGTACGAAACCTGAACTGGTATGTTTTTAACTTCACCGTATCATAGAGTCTGTCAAAATCATAGCCAGGATCTGCCGGGTCCTTTAATTCTAATATCTCATTGTTCTTTTTAACTTTCTTTGTACCTACAGTTGTTATTACTTTAAGTTCATTTCCTCTTTTGGGGTTAAACCTGTAATCGGTATTATTAAATTCATAGTCTATGCCAATACTTGTTGAGCTTACATCAGCAGCATCCGGCAAACGCCGGTTTTGAATAATAAAAGGTGCATTGATACTTCCCTGGCTTACTATAGTCTGAAATTTTTGAAAAAAAACTTTACCAGCCTGGTTATTATTAAGAACATATTGTGCGCCAAGCTGAAGATTAATATTTACAAAGGAGCTGTCCTTCCGAAAAATATCAAAATAAAAATCTAGCCCGAAAGGCGAACGGAATAAATAAGGATGCTGATAAATAAAATTCAACCGCTGCGAAGCCACCTGCAATGCCTGAAAATTTAATCCGATGGTTTCGCCTGAACCAAGTGCATTTTTAAGATTCAGGTTTCCTTCGCCTGTAATTTGAACCTTTTTTCCTGAAGGATCATCTTTTTGCCTTGGCAATACACCCACCAGGAAATTGATCTGGCTGCTTTTCTTTTGTTTCAAATACATATTTAAAACCGAACCCGTTGCCAGGCGGGTAAGATCTGATGGCCTTTCTTCTTCCACATATGAAAGCTCACTCATTTTCTTACTGATGCGGAGTAACTTTTCTTTGTTATAAATGCTTCCGTTCGGGATGTCGAGATATCGTTGCAAAAAAATATTGGAAATTTTTGCGTTGCCATACACTCTTATACTATCAACCTTATATAAAGGACCTCTGCTTACCTTTAGCAATCCCGAAACTTTATCATCTTCCAGTCGCAGGCTATCAAGATAAACCCTTGCAAAAGGGTAACCCGTATTCTCCAAATGGTTTAATATCCGTTCCTGCCACTGCTGCACTTTTGAAAAATCCATTGCTGTATTGGCAAATACTTTTTCCCGCCACCCTATAGAATTTAAAATTTCCGGTTGTACAGAACTTGCATCCAGCATGGCCCAACGATACAATTGCCCGACAAATAACTTTATAAAAGCATAATTACCTCCGTAATAAAAACTGTCAATAGACGCAGTTACGTAACCTTTCGACTGCAGAAAGGAAGGCAGATTATTAATATAAAGCTCACATGCCGTCCTGTTTGCAAAACTAGTCTGTAGCCCTGTTTCGGTAACAATTGCAGCAGAATCTTTATCAACCCCAAACAGATAAATAGAGTAATTTGTTTGTGCAGATGCAGAAACATAATTCAGCATAAGAACAAGAACCGATATTTGCAGTCTGAATTTTATCATTGAGCTTTTCGCCAGGATAATAATTTGTACTGGTAAAAATATTCATTAAATCCCAAATCAGATTGGCAGGCATATATATTCATATTCCATTTTGTAAACAGGCTTGTCATTATTGTAATTTTCATTTCTCAACTTCCTTGCATTACAAGAAAGATTTTATTCAAGCCCTGATAAAAGAAATCGCATTACAAAAAGGTTACCTTAATGATCAGGTTGTTGAAACGATCTATTTTGGCGGTGGTACTCCAAGCTTGTTAACAGAAGAAGAATTAAAAAATATTCTTAATGCTCTTCAACAAAACTTTACGATTGCAAAAAATATAGAATACACATTAGAAGCAAACCCGGATGATATTACTGAAGAAAAACTATTGATTTGGAAATCTGCCGGTATCAACAGGCTGAGTATTGGTGTACAAAGCTTTTTCGAAGAAGACCTGGTTTGGATGAACAGGGCACATAATGCAAGCCAGGCTATCGAAAGTTTAGAATTAGCAAAAAAGTACTTTGAAAATATAACTATTGATCTGATCTATGGCTCACCAGGGCTTTCAGATGAAAAATGGAAGCATAATGTTGATACAGCTATTAGTTTAAATATTCCTCATCTTTCCTGTTATGCATTGACTGTAGAACCAAAAACCCCTTTGGATAAAATGATCAGGTTACAGAAAAGTAATGATGTTGATGCGAATAAGCAATCATCACAATTCCTTTTATTGATGCAATGGCTGGAAGAAGCAGGATATGAACATTATGAAATTTCGAATTTTGCGAAATCTGGCTGGCGTAGCAGGCATAACTCTTCCTATTGGCAAGGTAAACACTACCTTGGACTAGGGCCATCAGCACATTCATTTAATGGAAAAGAAAGGCAATGGAACATTACGAATAATACTAAATACATAGAGGACATCAGCAAAAATGTAATCCCATTTGAAAAAGAAATACTCACTCCTGTTCAGGTGCTGAACGAATATATAATGACAAGCTTGAGAACGATTGAAGGATTGAACCTTGAGGCTTTATCAGGTAAACAAGCTGATGTTGTTGAGGAATTGAAAAACAAAAGCAGGAAATTTATTGATGCGGGTCTACTAACATTTCAAAATAATTCATTCGTATTAACCCGTGAAGGGAAACTATTGGCCGATGGCATTGCTTCAGATTTATTTTTCTGAACTAACTGATCTATAAAAATCTAACCTTATAATTTCTGATGATTATGCTTCCAGTAATCATATAATTGTTTTCCGGCCAGGCAGAGAACCATTATTAAAATGGCTGCAGGGGCAAATCCATGGTACGAAAGTGGCATAGGGCATATTTTAAAGTTTCATCTCAACATTACAAAATCACAAACCCAAACATCAGACCAGCACCTGTTCTATCCGTTTAAAACCATCAGCTGGTTTAACATTTTCCCATAGTATCTTATAGACAGTTTCAGCCAAAGGAATAGCTGCATCCACCGACTTATTAATATTATATATGCACTTCGAAGCATTATAGCCTTCTGCTACCATATTCATCTTCTTTATTGCATCTGCTACAGATTCACCTTTACCAATCAAACTTCCAAAAGAACGATTACGGCTATATAATGAATAGCAGGTTACCAGCAGGTCACCAAGATATACGGAAGCAGCATAGTTAGGAGTTTTACGGTGTGTTATGGGATCTTCCTCGCTATCATGTTCTCCCACAGTTATATGTTCTACACCAAATTTCTTCAGAAAACCAGCCATTTCATCAGCAGCATTTGCGATATATACACTTAAAAAATTGTCGCCGTAGTTAAGCCCATGAGCAATTCCGGCACCTAATGCATAAATATTTTTCAGAACAGCAGCATACTGTACACCCAATATATCATGGTTAACAATAGTGCTTATATAGGGTGTGGTAAAATGAGAAGCGAGTAACGAGGCAGTTGTTATATCATTACCAGAGAAAGTAAGATATGATAGTTTTTCTTCAGCCACTTCCTCAGCATGACAAGGGCCCAGCACTGCAAAATAATTATCCAGTGGTATATTAAATTGCTGCTGAAGGTAGTAATTAAGTAAAATGTTTTTTTCGGGTAATAGTCCTTTAATGGCAGATATCACCTTCTTATCCTTCCAGTCAGCTCTGGATAAACCACCAATACTTTCTTCTGCATAAGCCGAAGGAACAGCTATCACCAATACATCAGATTTGGAAACAACTTCCTTTACATCGGCAGACATTGTCAATAATGATGTATCAAATTTTGCAGAAGATAAATAGTTTGGATTAAATCCTTTTTCACTGATATGCCGGATTGTTTCCTCATTCCTGATCCACCAGTTGATTGCATGCTTCTTATCTGTAAGAATCTTTGCCAATGCTGTAGCCCAGCTTCCGCTGCCTATAATTCCAAATACCATTAGTTATAATTGCTGGTTAAGAGAGATCTTATTTCTCAAACAATTTATCTTTCGGTACCACATTTACCTTTGTACCATTTTTTAATGTCTTGCTGATGGCATTATAAGGGCCAATTACTACTTCATCTCCTTCCTTTAAACCGCTCTGCACTTCAATATAATTTATATCCTGTATACCTGACCTTACAACGACTTTTTTTACCGTTCCATCTTTTTCCAATACAAAAACAACTTCTTCCAGTTCATCGGTTTCTAAAAGAGCAATATCATTTTCGTTTTTACCTTTTACTTCTTTTTCCTCTTTTTGTTTATCCTCCATGCTCTGGTCACTTCCTTTTACTCTTGCATTGACAGCAGAAATAGGCACAGCCAGTACATTGTCAACCCTTTTTGTTTTGATATCTGCACTGGCATTCATACCGGGACGAAATGGAAAAGTTTTTCCAGCAAGGTCTTTATATGAGTCTTTATCCAACCGTATGCGTACTTCGTAATTTGTTACATCATTCGAAGTTATGCCTCCCAAAGAAGATTTGGTACTACTTGCAATTTTTGTAACAACTCCTTTGAACTTTCTTTTATTATAAGCATCAACTTCCACATCAGCAGAGTCACCAATGGATATTTTTACAATATCATTTTCTCCAACATCAACCCTTACTTCCAGCACTGACATATCAGCAACGGTCATCATTTCAGTACCTACATTAAATGTACTTCCTGCTACGCTTTCCCCTTTTTTTACTTTCAATGATGAAATAACGCCATCCATCGGTGCAACAATTGTTGTCCGGCTTAGGTCTTTATTGGCCCTGCTTAAACCTGTTTGAGTTGATTGTACACCGGCTTGCAGGCTTTTGATATTTTGCAGCGCTGCATTATAATTAGCCTGTGCTGTACGGTAAGAGGTTTCAAATTGCTCAAGCTCAGCTTTTGAGATTACTTTCTGATCGTATAATGTTTTGTTACGATCAAGGGATTGTTTTGCCAAATCCAGCGTTGCTTTTAGGGATTCAAGGGCCGCTTTACTATTATCTACTGAAGCAACTGATTGATTTACTCTTGATGCTGCTTCATCTCGCTGTAATGCATATATATCGGCATAAATACGGGCCAGTACCGTTCCTTTTTTAACACTGTCACCTTCCTCAACATTAAGTTCAGTGATCTGGCCGGAAATATCAGGACTGATCTTTACTTCAACTTCCGGATATATCTTACCACTTGCATTTACAGATTCAATAATGGTACGCTTGGTAGCTTTTTCTACAGCTACCTTTTCTGTTTTCTTTCCAGCTCCCAATTTTTTCCCAATAAAAAAGATCACAAGAATAGCTGCAACAATAAATAGTATCCATTTTAGTCTCTTACTCATCCTTCAGATTTTTTAGAGTTTCAAACCCTGCCCTTTATAAAATTCTAGCAATTTCATTTTGAAAACGTAATCATACCGGGAATACAACAACTGGATTTTTGCCTGTTGTAATGTATTCTGTGTAGTGATCAGGTCATATGTAGACAACAGGCCCAGATCATATCGCCTGATGGCATAATCATAGGCTTTTTGTGATGATTCTACAGTTTTCTTATTCGCATTAAATGTTTGCATTGCAGCAGTAGCATCATTATAAGCTTTATAAATATCCTGCTTTAAAGTAAAACTATTCTGCTCTTGCTGTAGCTCAACCTGTTTTAGCTGCAATTTAGACCGTTGCCAATTTGATCTTAGGATACCACCATTTAGTATAGGCACATTAATATTTAATCCAAATGACTGCCTGAAATTCCGGGTCATCTGATCGAAATATGATAAATTCCCTAATGTAAAAACTTCGAACGGTGATAATGGGAAAACCTGGTATGAAGTTCCTCCGACATTAACAGTACCAACCGGTGCATTGATTTGTGTTTTAGATTTTATTTCTTTTGCCCTGCTGTTGAACGTACTTCCAAAACTTGCAAACACTGAAATGGTAGGATACATCGAACCTTTTGCAACAGATACAGATTTCTTTGCAGCTGATACATTGAATGCATCCATCTTTTGTTGCGGCATATTATTCATGGCTTGATTATATACTGCATCCGGCTGAAGTTCAGATAGTGTTTCAACGGGTATCATATCAACGGAAGGAGTCATGATATCAAACTCAGCTGAAGCTTCAAGGTTTAATATCGCTTTCATCTGCAGAAGAGATTGCTGAGCAGTTGTCTCAGCATTGATCAGGCTTGCACTGTCATTCGCTAAAACCGCTTCAAGATTTACAGCATTCAATTCAGGAAGTTTTCCTGCATCAACCTGTTTGCGGGTACTTTCCAACTGTGAAAGGGTTTGTACCAGCCTTGTCCTGGAAAGTGTTATCTGTTCTCTTGCCAGTAATATTTGCAGGTACCCTACTGCAACATTGAGAGCCACATCATTTTTAGCTTTTTCAACCCCACCTTGCCTTGCCTTCAGGGTAAGTTCATTTGCAGCAATTGTATTTTTCTTGGTGAACCAGTTAAAAACATCAATACTGGTTTGCAGGGAGTGATTATTGAAAAGATATCCTGTCGTTATCAGATTAAAAGAAGTGGGGTCCTGATTTCGGCCTGCACTAAACCCAAGATTTGTGCTGAAATTAGCTGCCGGGTATTGATCTTGTTTGCTTTGGTAAAGATCCAGTTCTGCAAACCGAACCTGCAAATCTGCCTGTCGAACAGAGATATTGTTTTGCAAAGCATACTCAACACATTTTCTGAGGTCCCATTTATCAGAGGTTGTGGAAGGTGTTGTTTGACCAAAAACCGCAACAGCAACTAAAAGGAAAACAATAGTAATTAAAACCCATTTCATATCAGCAAAAATAATTGAATTGGATTGCCCGAAACTGATTTTTTGACAACCGGGATTCTGCTAAATCTCCTTTCCCTTTTTAACCTGTTGTATAATGAAATATAAAACAATTAATCCTGCCAACACACTGATACTCGTCAAAGCCAGTTGTGGCTCATTCACAGCTATCATAGTCCCGACAAATATGTAGGCTATGATAAAAAGGATGGGTAGCAGCGGAAATAGCTTCATGGAGTAAATTCCGGTACCGTTTAAATGTGCAGTCTTTTTACGAAGAATAAAAATTGTAGCAGCAGATGTTGCCATTCCGATAGAATCCAAAAAGATGGTAAAACTTAATATTTTTTCAAACTTGTCGGCAAAAAATAATACAACCACACAAATAGCTGCAAATACAGTAAGGCTTACTGTCAGCACATCTTTCTTTTCATCTTTCTTCTGAAAAACCTTTGGCAAGATACCATCCGTACTCATTGCATACATTACCCTTGGGTTACTTAGCAGCAGCACATTTACATAAGCTAAAACAGCAAGAAACAATAAAATAGAAGAAGCATATTTACCGGCAGTACCAAACATTTTTTCTGCCACTACAGAAGCAATACCGGATGTCTCTTTTAATTCATTAAAGCCAATCACTTTTACATAAGTATAACTGACTAATAAATACAATCCTATTATGATGATAATGCCCGTAAAAATGCCTCGGGGAATATTCTTTTGCGGATTTTCCACTTCCTCACCGAAGTTGATCGTTTGCTGATAACCTCCGTAAGTAAAAGAAGTCGCCTTTAAAGCAACTCCAAATGAAAGCAGTAAAGCTGCCGCAGAAGTTTTTGATTCATCTACTACAACCGGTGCAATGCTATGAACCTGCGGAAAGAACAAAGCTGCAATAATCACCAGTAACATCCCGATCTTGATAATCATCAGTACATTCTGTGTTTGAGAACTCATTCGCAAACCCATCAGGTTTACACCATAGAAAAGAATGATCGCCGACATGGCAACGAACGGTTTCCATTTTTCCACCTGCGATGCTTCAAAAAGTAATGGAGAAATATATTCACTGCCTATCAGCGCAACGCCAGATAGTGATGCAGCATTAGAAATTAAGATAATTGAATTGATACCAAATGCCAATGAGGGATGATAAGCATAAGAAAATATTTTATAATAACCGCCAGTTACCGGATAACGGCTCCCGATCTCAGCATAAGTTAATGCACCACAAATAGCAACAAGACCTGCAACCACCCATGCAGCAAAGAAAATTGTGGGTGTGGCAGCTGCCTGTGCTGCATCCTTCGAAGTACGGAAAATACCTGTGCCAATTACAAGACCAATGACGATCATGGTAAGGGAAAAAAGTCCCAGCTTATTCTTTGCTATCATAGCTTGAAGATACAGGAAAAACGTTCTAACTTTACTCTCGTTCATTCCAGTTTCTATGAAAAAAATTTTCTGTTTTATATCTCTTCTTCTCATTCTTTCAGCTTGCTTTAGCCAGGAAGAAACAAACGATTCCACCAAAACCCTCGATGAGATTATTATAAAAGCTTACGAACAGAATAAAAGCCTTAAAAACTCCAGCGCAACTGTAAAGGTCATTGAATTCAGTAATGGTGACCGCAATACCAAAACATCCCTGGTAAACGGATTCAATACAATTGCCGGTGTTAGGATGGAAGAAAGAAGCCCTGGAAGTTATCGTATCAATATTCGTGGCAGTTCACTTCGTTCACCGTTTGGAGTACGAAATGTAAAAGTGTATTGGAATAATATTCCATTGACCGATCCAGGAGGTAATACTTATTTTAATCAATTAGCCTGGAATAATTTTTCTTCAATCGAAATATCAAAAGGTCCGGCAGGCAGTATGTATGGAGCTGGTACCGGAGGTCTGATACTTGTCAATAATTTTGACACATGGAAACCGGGAGCAAGTATTGAGTATGTTACCGGAAGCTATAACCTGCACAATATTTTCACTACAATATCATTTGGTAAAAAAGAAAACAGGAATCAGATAACCTATGCACACAATCAATCAGATGGCTATCGGGATCAAACAAAAATGAGACGGGATAATTTTTCCTGGCAATCACAATTAAAAATTTCTGATAAGCAACAAATCAATGCTTCTGTTTTATTTTCTGATATGTATTACCAGACACCTGGAGCATTAACACTTGCCGAATACCTTGCCGATCCTGAAGCTGCCAGACCAGCAGCCGGAGCTTTTCCATCAGCGGCTAATGCAAAGGCTGCCATATTTCAGAAAAACATTACTGCGGGTTTTACCAATAGCTATCATTTCAATAAATTCTTTAAGAATTCAACAACGCTGTATGGTGCATTTAGCCAAATAAAAAATCCGGCGATCAGAAATTATGAACGAAGAAACGAACCGGGCTTCGGTGGCCGTACTGTTTTTAATTATATGCTAAAAAAAGAAACTGCAAAAGAATTGCAGCTGGTTGGCGGTAGTGAGTTTCAACAAGGTTATTTCAATACACAGGTTTCAAAAAACAGGAATGGAAATCCTGACACCCTGCAAACCAATGATGATATTGATTATACAGTTTATAATTTTTTTATCCAGGCAGATTATAGTGTAAATAAAAAATGGTTTCTGAATGCTGGAATCAGTCTGAATAAGACAAAAGTAAATTTTAGCAGATTGAGTCAATATCCGGTAGTCAAACAATCCCGCAGGTACAAAAATGAAGTTGCGCCAAGATTGGCAGTAAAAAGAATATTTGAAAAAGACTTCTCAATCAAAGCCACTGTATCAAGAGGTTTTTCGCCTCCAACAGTTGGTGAATTATTGCCTTCTACCGGAGTGATCAGTACTGACCTTGAAGCAGAATACGGATGGAATTATGAAATGACTTTAGCCAAACAGCTTTTTCGTAACCGGCTGAATATTGAAGTAACCGGATTCTATTTCAAACTAAACAATGCTCTTGTACAAAGAAGGGATATTTCTGGTGCAGATTTTTTTGTGAATGCCGGAGATGTGAAACAAAAAGGACTGGAAATACATAGTGACTATTTCATAAGCAATACAAAGAAAGGCATTGTAGATCATTATCAGCTAAGGGCAGATCTCACTTACAATCATTTTCGGTATGGCAGTTTTATAAAAGGTGCTGATAATTTTTCGGGCAACACTGTTCCGTCTGTTCCTGCCAGCACATTATCTGTATTAGCAGATGTACAACTAAAGAATGGTATCTATACAAATGTCACTTACTATTATGCTTCAAAAATATTTCTGAATGATGCCAATACGGCCACTGCCGAACCTTACCACCTGGCTGGATGCAGAGCAGGTTGGAAAAAAACTTTTCCAGGCAAATACAAATTAGACTTCTATGCAGGAGTTGACAACCTCCTGAATGAAAAATATAGCCTTGGAAATGACATCAATGCAGCAGCTAATCGCTTCTACAATGCAGCACCATTAAGAAACTATTATATTGGTGTTTCCTTCCAATGGATCAAACAACAATCAAAATAGCAACTTTCCTCCTTAATGATTAACAGCAGGACAAGCAAGCTTCCCTTTTGCTC
>CAYVSH010000009.1:0-41495 GCA_964453625.1 uncultured Chitinophaga sp. | reverse complement strand
ACCTTTTTAGCGTGGTTGCTTCAAATGCTGCTGATCCGTTTTGGTGGCGGTGGAAGAGAAATAAAATTGAAGCAGAAAGGAGCGAGGAAAGAGAAGGTTTCCAGCCTTGGAAAATTAATTACCAAAAGAGAAGCCGAGCTGTTTGTGAGGCGGTATGATTTTCCTGGTGTAAAAAGTATTTCCATTTTTGGCAACAGGAACAACATTGCTTCGCATGAATCAAGTAAAACTTCCCCGAACATTACAATGTATGGAGGGGATGAAAATTATTTATTGTTGAACGGTTTTACATTACAACTTGGCAGAAACCTGAATAGAATGGATGTTCAGACTGGTAGGAATGTCTGCATCCTTGGTTATGATGTAGCGAATAAATTATTTAAGGAAGGTATCAGCAGGGCGGTGAATGCTGTTGTAAGGATCAATAATATTCCTTACAGGGTATTAGGTGTGCTTGAAAGCAAGGGATCTGTATTTGGTTTCAGCAGGGATAATATCATCATCACTTCTTACACAAACGTTGACCAGAATTTCCCATCCGGATATTCTTTTGTAATGGCGGTAATGACAAATGACCTGATGAAAGTAAATGCTGCAATGGGAGAAGCAGAAGGGGTTTTTAGGTCAATCCGTAAACTGGCTACAACTGAAGAAAACAATTTTGTAATTGACCGTAGTGACAGTATCGCAGAGAAGGCGATTAACAGTTTAAGATTTCTTACTATCTCTGCCACGGTGATCGGTCTTATCACATTGATTGGTGCAGCAATCGGCCTGATGAATATAATGCTGGTTTCTGTATCTGAAAGAACAAGGGAAGTCGGATTGGTAAAAGCAATAGGTGGAAAAAGCAAAATGGTCAGCCGGCAGTTTTTGCTTGAATCAGTAATCATCAGTGTGCTGGGTGCCCTTTTTGGAATTGTATTGGGAGTAGTGGTGGGTAATCTTTTTTCTATTGTACTTTCTACAGGATTTGTTATACCCTGGGACTGGATCATATATGGTATCCTCATCTGTACCATTGTAGGTTTGCTGGCTGGATTATATCCTGCAAGAAAAGCCGGGAAGCTTAATCCCATAGAGGCTTTGCGGTATGAATAGCCTTTCTAATATTGATCAAAATTCAATTCTGCAGGATTTCTTTAAAATAATTATCAAATTATCCGCATCGGGGTTGCTGAACATAAAAAAATCCTTAACTTGACGCCCCTGACCAGTTAAAAAATTGATGGAAGGGGCTTTCTTTTTAAACCTTTTTTCTTAGCATTGTAACTCTGAATTAAGGGATTAGTATCAAACAATTAAAAAACTTAAAAAATTAAGAAAATGGCAGAGATTAAACCAACTGCATCAGCTTCAGTAAAGGCAACTTCAGTTCAGCCCAAAAAGAGCAGTAACCTGATTTCATGGATCGCACCTGTATTTTGTATCATAGCAGGTTATGCAATCTGGCGTTTTATGATGGGAGCTCCCAGCGGATTTGGTGAGCCGGATCCATCAGGAGGATTCTGGCCGCATCACAAAAAACCATTAGATGCATTTCACAGAATTTATGAGGGTGGTATCATTGTACCACTGCTGATCGGAATGTTTTTGATTGTAATCGTATTTTCTATTGAAAGGTTTCTTACCATCCGTAAGGCATTAGGTAATGGTTCTATCTCTGACTTTGTAAGAAAAGTACAATATCATCTTGCTAACCGTAACGTTGATGCCGCTCTTTCTGAGTGTGATAAACAAAGAGGTTCTGTAGGTAATGTGATGAAAGCAGGATTGCGCCGCTATAAAGAGATGATCAGCGAAGGTGGTTTAACTACTGAGCAAAAGGTTGTATCTATACAAAAAGAAGTTGAAGAAGCAACTGCATTGGAATTACCAATGCTGCAAAAGAACCTTGTGTTCTTGTCAACGATCACATCTGTTGGTACCCTTGTTGCCCTATTGGGTACGGTATTGGGTATGATCCGTTCATTCGCTGCGTTGGGTGAAGAAGGTGGTGCAGGTGCTGCGGGTGACCTGGCCGTAGGTATCTCTGAGGCCCTGTATAACACGGCTTTGGGTATTGGTACATCAGCCCTGGCATTAATTATGTATAACGTATTTACTACTAAGATTGATTCGATTACATATGGTATTGATGAATCTGGTTTCACCCTGACACAGAGTTTTGCATCCCTGTATAAATAATTACAGGATTTTGCAGGATTTTGTATGGAAATCAGAAACTTATTCATCTCAACTCTAAACTATTAGTAATCATGCCCAGTATTAAAATACCAAGGAAGAGTACGGATACGGATATGACCCCATTTGTGGACATAGCCTTCCTTATCCTTTCCTTTTTCATCATGGCTACCAAATTCAAACCACCGGAGCCTGTTGAAATTAAAACCCCAGGTTCTGTGTTATCACAGAAAATGCCGGAAAGTAATGCTGTACTTATTTCAATTGATTCTACCAATAAGGTTTATTTCTCTTTATTGTCAGAAAAAGACCCTGGAAAGTTTGATGACCTTATAGAAGGCATTGATAATTCACAAAAGCTAGGTCTTACTGCAGCTGAAAAAGCTAACTTCAAAAAAACTGTAATGGTTGGAGTTCCTTTTAACGGCCTCAAGCAATTGTTAGGTATAGATGCAAAGGAGCAGGGGGCGGTTAAGCAACCCGGTATCCCGGTAATGGATTCCACCAATAACCAGCTTGTCTGGTGGATACAGGAAAGTCAAAAGGCATTTGCAGGAGAAAAGCTTGTTTACCTGATCAAAGGCGATGGTAATTCAAAATATCCTGCATTTGAAGCTGTGATAGAAGCTTTGAAAAAGAATGAAGAGTTCAAGTACAGTCTTATAACAGCCCTTGATGATGTACCGGTGGGATCTGCCTTATACAATGAACAAAAGATGAGCGGCGGCGGTAAGTAATTTATTAACTTTTAAATAAGTCAAGATATGGCAAGTATAGATAGCGGTGGTGGCGACAGTGGCCACAAAAAAGGACCTGGGGTAAAAAAAGCCAAAAAGCTCTCTACCCGTGTAGATATGACCCCTATGGTGGACCTTGGATTTCTGCTGATCACTTTCTTTGTTTTTACAGCTACCATGTCAACCCCCACAACCCTTGACCTGAACATGCCTAAGGATGTGGATGATGAAAAAAAGAAAACCGAAGTAAAACAGTCCGGGGTTCTTTCCATCATACTTGGTAAAGGAAACCAGGTTTATTATTACGAAGGACAGTTAGAGGTTGGTGAGGGAAAAAACAATTTCAATCAGACAACTTATAAAGGAATTCGTAAGATCATCATTGATAAAAAAGCAGAAGTAATTAGCAAGCATGTACATAAAGATGAAGTATGTAACCCCGAAAGGGAATCTGCCAAAAAGAAAGGCAAACCCAATTGGCAGAATGCCTGTGAGGATGTTGACTTTGTCGTTATCATCAAGCCAAATGAAGAGGCAACTTATAAAAACACTGTGGACATGCTTGATGAAATGACCATCAACCAGGTAAAGCGTTATGCAATGGTGAAAGTATTGAAAGAGGAAATGGACCTGATAAGAGCTACTGAAGCAAGTAATAATATTAAATAATCAGTTTGTTTTTGTGCAATAGTCACATTTCCGCATCTTATAAAAAATTGAATTATGGAAGCAAACAAAATTTTATCAGCCGATGTTCTTGACATCATTTTTGAAGACAGGAACAAAGATTACGGAGCCTACGATCTAAGGAGAACTTATAATCGCAGGATCACCCGAGCACTTATCATTACTGCTTCTATTGCTATCCTTGCACTCGGAGGTTCACTTCTGGCAAGTGCAATGAAAGACAGTAAGGATAAGAAAGTTAAAATAAACGAAATGACCATCCAGGATGTGAAGCAGGAGGAAAAGAAAGAACCACCTCCGCCACCTCCGCCACCACCACCCAAACCAGATCCTCCCAAAGTGGAAATGAAGCAATTCACTCCGCCTGTGATTAAAAAGGATGAGGAAGTGGAAAAACCACCACCACCACAGGAAGAATTAAAAGAAGTAAAGATCGCCGAGATCAACCAGGTGGGTGTGAAAGATGAAGGTATCCAAACTCCGGTAATGATTGACGAAGGAAAACAGATCATTGAAGAGAAGAAACCTGAAGATGAGAACAAGATATTTGACAAGGTGGAAATTGAAGCCGCATTCCCCGGTGGTGATTCAAAATGGCGCCGTTACCTGGAGCAGAACTGTAACGGACAGGTAGCTACTGACAACGGTGCACCAGAAGGAACTTATACTACCATTATTCAGTTTGTAGTGGACAAAGAAGGAAACATCAGTGATGTAAGAGCTATGACCAATCATGGTTACGGCATGGAAGCTGAAGCAATGAGAGTAATCAAGAAAGGACCTAAATGGACACCAGCTGTACAAAACGGCCGCCAGGTAAAAGCTTATCGTAAGCAGCCAATCACCTTCCAGGTGCAGGGCGAATAAGAATACTTCAAGATCATTTTAATAAAATCCTTTCCGGGTAACCGGAAAGGATTTTTCATTTAAAGGATTCACCTATCTGTAATATGCAATTAGTTTATTTTTGAGGCGATCATGAATAAACTTTCTGGCTGGGATGATACCATAGTGGCACTGGCAACGGCACCGGGTGTTGGCGCAATAGGAGTGATACGACTAAGCGGAGCCAATGCTGTAGCAATTGCCAATTCATTATTTCCTTCTAAGAATTTAGCAGAACAATCTTCACATACTTTACATGTAGGATTATTAAAAGATGGGGATACTACACTTGATGAAGTGGTTGTTTCATTGTATAAATCACCAAAGTCTTATACAGGTGAAGATGTGGTGGAGATTAGCTGTCATGGTTCACCCTATGTGCAGCAACAGGTAATCAATGCCTGTATAAAAAATGGTGCCCGTCTGGCAAGGGCAGGGGAGTTTACTCAACGGGCTTTTTTAAAAGGTAAACTGGACCTTGCACAAGCAGAAGCAGTGGCCGACCTGATAGCTTCGAATACAGCTGCCTCACAAAAAGCTGCAATGCATACTATGCGTGGCGGTTTTTCTGATAATTTAAAATTGTTACGGGACAGGCTTATCACTTTCTCCGCATTAATAGAATTGGAACTTGACTTCAGCCAGGAAGACGTGGAGTTTGCCGACAGGAAACAGTTTTATGAATTGATTGAAGAACTAACTGTATCAACAAACAGGCTCATTGATTCTTTTTCGTTGGGAAATGTAATTAAGAACGGTGTAAGTGTTGCCATTGTTGGTAAACCCAATGCCGGCAAATCTACCCTGCTGAATAGCCTGCTGAATGAGAACAGGGCCATTGTAAGTGATATACCCGGAACGACAAGGGATACCATTGAAGAAGTGATCAATATTGATGGTATACTTTTCCGGCTGATTGATACGGCCGGTATACGGCAGCACACCGCCGATATTATAGAAAGTGAAGGAGTGGAAAGAAGCCTTGCTAAAATAAGGAATGCTGATCTTGTGCTTTATCTTTTTGATGGTGCAGATGATATTGGTGAGATTATCGAAAGAAAAAAAGAACTGGAAGAGCAACAATTGAAGTTTTTACTGGTGGCCAATAAGATTGATGTGGCCGGAGAAGCTGTTATAAAAGACAAGTTTTCTTCTATGGGTGAAATAATATTCATTTCGGCCAAACAACACCTGCACACCGAAGTATTAAAAGAACGAATGGTGGATGCGGTGCTGCACCGTTCTTTACAGACGGAAAGCACCATTGTGACTAATGCGAGGCATTATCATGCACTGAAGGAAGTATCTACATCACTTATTGATATAAAAAGAGGATTGGATAATAAGTTACCGGGTGACCTGCTGGCCCTTGATATCCGCCGCTGCCTGCAATACCTTGGAGAAATAACCGGTGAGATAACACATGAGGATCAACTGGATTATATTTTTAGTAAGTTTTGTATCGGGAAGTGATAAATCACTTTACTACATTTTCCATACTCACCACAAACTGGTCTTCCACGACCTTTCCTGAATTGAAAACAGTGTTGGAACGGAAGATGTGGGCTGCCCTAACAATGTCTTCAAATAATATCAATGTTTTACCAGAATTACAACTAGTAAAGTAGTTATTAGTAATTACTGATACCTGTGTGCCATATAAATGAATAAGTGGTTCATCACTTTTGCAATCAGTTAGTCTGTTGTTTGAGAAAGTAAGGTTGGGACCCATAGTACTTTCATCGTTGCCGGTCCGCTGCATAGCGAGTATCTGTCCTTTGTGTTCAGTGATTGTATTGTTTTCAATTCTTAGCTTTTCGACATTATAGTATCCCTTTTTATCCAATTCATGAGAAAAATTAAAGAGCATTCCTTTATTATTGATAAAACTATTCTTGGCAATAATCACACTGTCCAATACTGAAGTTTTGGCTGCATTGAAGAACTGCACCTTGCCACCTGTAAAATAGCAATCTTCTATTTTCAGGTTACTGTGATTGCTGCTACCGGAAGTGTCTGATGAAATAAATGATTTGGTTTCCACATCATCAAGGTCAATACGAAGTTTTTTGAATGTAATATTATTACCGGCGGTAATATAAAATAGGAAATCAGCCAGTTCTGTATTCAATTTGATCTTTCTTCTTGTTTTGGCTGATATGGTAACATTTGTATTTAATATCAGCGGAGCTGGTAACTTATATTTTCTTCTTGCGAGTATTATTTCAAGGGTACCTGTTTTGTTTTCCTGCAAAGCTTTGTAAATATCATCTGCTGTTTTACAGGTTATCCTTATTCTTTCCTGCTGTACTTTATCAAAAGAAGAACTAAACCAGGAAGCCCCACATTTTGTTTCTGCATTTTCAATCACTTTTTTAAATTTTTCAGTATCTGTAATGCCAGGCTTTGAAGATAAATTTCCAGCTAACCTTTTATTTGCAATACTATTTAATGAATCTGTTATCGTAACACCATTATTATTATCACAATAAGGAATTGTAAGTGATTTTACGGTTTGAAGACTTATCGCTGATCTTGTAAAACCATTTGGCATTGATTGTGGTATTGCTTCATTGATGCTGTTACCTGCGAAACGTATCCGGCTTATGTCATCATGCTTCAGGTATGCAATGTTGTCGCTGTTGTTAAAATATATGTTGTTGATGAAGGCGACATTGGATGGAGTGACTGACCGTTCTTCATCGCTTCCATCACAAAAGCTTAAAGGGGTGCAATTGTAGAAACTGTTATTTGCAATTACGGCACCTGTTACTTCCACATAGCGATGAGCTGGTGAATTAGGTACTCCATTCATAATTGCGATCGGAGATCGGAAATCTTTTCCGCGGCATTGGTAAAATAAATTATTAACTACCCACTGACCCTTATTGATGATGCGGACACCGCCTGTGCCGGGTTTATTATTGCCCAAAAAAACATTATTCTCCACAGTATTATAATCACCATGACGAAGAACTACAGCACCTGAACATTCTTTAAAGAGATTGTTCCGAATGATATTGCCTCCTGACTTCAGTGAGATAATTTCTGTTTCACCATCACAGTGTTCAAAGAAGTTGTCAATGATCTGTGTATTGGAATTGAATTCACAATGCTGGGATACACCAACACGGATCGTTTCGCCAGTATTGGAAGCAAGCGGCAATCTAAAACCAAAATAATTATTGTTTATTGAATGGAAGTTTTCCCTGCTTCTATCATCATCCAAAATCACAGCCATCATCACACCCATATTCTTTTTATCCTGGAACGAGCAATGGTCAACCTGGTTATACTTGCCATATAAGGCCACCCAGTAATTCTCATCCAGCCTTTTGGGGTTATTGAAATTATTGATGACTGTATTGGTAACCCGGCAATAGTTTGCCAGTTCATTCTTATTAGTACGAAATGTAATGACTGCATCATCACCGGCGTATCCATTGGTAAAATAAAGACCATCAACAATAATGTAGGTTCCGCCAATCTGCAGTTTTGAATTGCCACTGATAATGACCTTCCCGGGAGTCTGCGCTTTGAATGTGATGGGTTGTTCTTTTGTTCCTTTACAGTTCAATGAGATGGTAATGTTATTCCAGTTGCCATCCTGCAATACAATAATGTCGCCCGGTTTAGCTTCTTTATTGGCTCTTTTAAGTTCTTCCGCATTTTTTACAATGATGGTACTAGCCCCGGCCATCAATACAAAACCAATACAGCAATTAAGCAATAATAATTTCAGCATAAAATATTTTTAACGCAATTTGGATATAAGAGATTTTTGAGAAGATTCCCTGACATGCAATTTCGGCCTGAAGATTCGTTCCACTCCGGACATATCTTCGGGGTGGTGCATGGTTTCAATAAAAAGTTTGGCAGCTGCCTTTCCAATTTCAAATGAAGGAATTTCTACACTGGATATGCCGGGAGTAACAAGACCGACAATCGGTTCGTTATTAAAACTTACTAGTGCAATATCCTCTGGCATTGATAATCCTTTCTTTTTTATAGCAAGGCTTGCACCAATTCCCATTCTATCACTGATAGTAAAGATGGCATCGGGCTTCTTTTTCATTGCCAATAATTCTTCTGTAGCAAAAAAGGCATAATCCTGGTTGAAATCGCAATGAATAATAAGTGAAGGATCTGGTTTAATCTTATATTTCTTCAAAGCATTCATATAGCCATCCATACGGCTGTTGCTGATGCCGAGGTTTTTTGGTCCGGCAAGAATCGCAATACGTTTATAGCCCTGTTCCAGTAAATGCTCCGTAGCCATAAAACCACCTTCTTCATTATCCAGATGAACTGTTGGTGCGTTAAGGTGTGGTGTAACACGGTCAAATACCACCATAGGTATATTTCGTTCCTGTATCTTTTTGAAATGCTCAAATGATTTTGTTTCACTAGATACAGAAATAATAAATCCGTCTACGAGGCTATCCAATAATCTTCTTGTATTAACGATCTCCCTTCCGAACGATTCATTACTTTGGCAAACCATTACGGTGTAGCCAGCTTCCAATGCAACTTCATCAATGCCCCTTACCATCATGGAAAGCACATAATCAAGATTGGGGACTATGACGCCAATAGTATGTGTTTGTTTTTGGCGAAGGCTTAATGCCAGTTTGTTGGGCTGGTAATTCAACTCTTCTGCCAAAGCCATCACTGCTTTTTTAGTATCGTTGTTTACATCCGGGGCATTCCGCATAGCTCTTGATACTGTTGAAACAGAGATGTTGAGCTGTTTAGCAATGTCTTTTATCGTTGCAGGTTTATTCATTACTGGCAATTGCAATTGTGGTAAAGCTACAGGATAAGTAAATACGAGAATACCGGTAGCGTTGCCGGTAACGTTTTCGGAGGCATATTTATTGAAGAAATGAAAATTATATTAGAATTCGTTGAATAATTTTCATCAAATCTTAAAATAATTGGAAAGATTGCAATGGATAAAAAATTTGTGCCCATGTTTATTCCCCTAATATTACCTCAGCGAACTTGCCAGTTCATGAAATAATTGCTTTGCCTGAAGGTTTCAATTGCAATACTTGTTCATACACTGCTGCATTTTCTGCTGACGGACATTGGAAATTCAAACGTAAATTTTAATTAAACATAGAATATAATGAAAGGGAAAGTAGCCATAGTAACAGGCGGTGCAAGGGATATAGGCCGCCAGGTATCATTAAAGCTTGCCGCTGCGGGAGCAAAAGTTTGTATCAATTATTTTGGAAATGAAGAAATGGCCAAAGAAACATTGCAGCTTATAAATGATGCAGGTGGAGAAGCCATTCTTGTTTATGGTGATATGACCAAAGCTGCTGATGTAAAGAAAGTGGTAAAAGCCTGTACAAATGCTTATGGTAATGTGATTCATATACTGGTGAATGTGGCAGGAGGTCTGATGGGAAGAAAATTATTGGCAGACCTTGATGAAGAGTTCTGGGATGCTGTAATTGATGTAAATCTTAAATCTGTTTATCTCGTTACCCGGGAAACAGTAAATCATATGACTGAAGGCGGAGCTATTATAAACTTCTCATCACAGGCAGCAAGAGATGGTGGTGGCTTTGGTGCTGTTGCTTATTCTACTGCAAAAGGCGGTGTGCTGACATTTACAAGAGGGCTTGCGAAAGAGTTAGGCCCAAAAGGTATCAGGGTGAATTGTGTATCACCCGGTATGATCAGTACAACTTTCCACGATACGTTTACCAAGCCTGAAGTAAGAACGAATGTGGCAGCAGCTACACCATTGAGAAGAGAAGGTAAAGCAGAGGAAGTAGGTGATCTTGTTTTTTACCTGGCCAGTGATAGTTCGTCATTTATTACTGGTGCCAGTATTGAGATTAACGGCGGAACATATTTTATTTAAGATATAATTCCGGTTAATGGTTAATAACCGGAAAAGGATTGCTGAATTAGTTGCTATATGAAGGGATTGCTGAAAATAATTTGCTTATTGCTGTTGCCTGTTATTATGCAGGCACAACATCCTGTTACTTTTTTTACAAAAGCGGAAGCGGCATCTGTAAAGGGCAGTCTTTTTAAATATCCATTACTGAAGGGTTCTTATACCGATATGAAAAAAGATGTGGATGTATGGATCGGTAAGGATGTAGATGTTCCATTTCCTAAAGATCCTGCAGGTGGGTATACTCATGATAAACATAAGGCAAACTATACGCTGATGTTCAACAGTGGCGTATTATATAATTTAACCGGCGAATTAAAGTATGCAAAGCTGGTGAAGGATATGATGCTGAAGTATGCAGCATTGAATCCAACATTGAAGAATCATCCTGAAGCCACCAGCAGTTCACCTGGTAGAATTTTCTGGCAGGCATTGAACGACGCCAACTGGATGGTGTATGCAGGCATGGCGTATGATCTTGTATATAATACTTTAACAGTTGCAGAAAGAAAGACCATCGAAGATGGTGCATTCAAGCCAGAAGTAGATTATATAACCAAAGACCTGAAAGACTGGTTCAACCTTTTACATAACCATGCAGTGTGGGCAACAGCTGGTGTTGGTATGATTGGCATTGCTACCAATAATAAAGATTACATTGACATGGCTTTGTATGGTACAGAGAAAGATGGAAAAAGAGGTTTTCTTGCTTTGATGGATAATCTTTTTTCCCCTGATGGTTATTATACAGAAGGTCCTTATTATACACGATATGCGATATTGCCGTATGCTGTTTTTGCCAATGCAGTTAATAATTACAAACCCTCATTAAAAATATTTGAACACCGTGACAGGATATTACAGAAGGCATTGTCAACCTGTTTGCAGCAAACCAATATCAACGGTGGTTTCTTTCCACTGAATGATGCGTTGAAAGAAAAAGATTACACTTCTAATGAACTGGTGACAGCTATTAATATCTTCTGGAGTGTTTACGGTGCAGATAAAAATCTTCTATACGTTGCCAAACAGCAAAACCGTGTAATGCTGAACAAGGGCGGTGCTGCCATTGCTGCTGCACTGGCATCTGGTAAAAATATACCTGCAAGATTTGATTATAAAACCATTGAAAGCAAGGACGGTGTGAAGGGTGATGAAGGTGGTGTAAGTTTTATCAGAAGCGGAAGTGGGAATGATCTGTCAACATTAATATTCAAATACACGGCTCATGGATTATCGCATGGCCATTATGATAAGTTGAACATTAACCTGTATGATAAAGGCAATGAAATATTAACTGATTACGGATCTGTACGTTTTATAGGAGTGGAACAAAAATATGGCGGCCGTTACCTGCCGGAGAATAAAAAATATGCTTCACAAACCATCGCACATAATACCATTACGGTTGATGAGACCAATATGTTTGATGGTAAAGAGGAAATTGCAGAGAAGAACCATTCAGAAAAACTTTTCAGTAGTATAAGCAACCCTAATGTGCAGGTGGTAGCAGCCAAAGAACTGAATGCCTATAAAGATGTTCAGTTGCAAAGAACACTGTACACTCTGATACTTCCAGACGGGAAGAAAATAATCGTTGATATATTCAACACCAACTCAACTGGTGATCACCAGTTCGATCTTCCCTTTCAGTACAATGGGCACCTTATAAGCACATCGTTTAAGTATAAAGCGAATACAGATAAACTGGAGACGATGGGTAAGAAAAATGGTTACCAGTTTATCTGGAATGAAGCCGAAGCTAAAGTTGAAAATACAACCGCACAACTTACTTTTTTGAATGGCCGATCTTATTATTCTGTTTCATCTCTGATTGATGGTTCTGCCAAAATTTTCCTGACAAGAACTGGTGCCAACGATCCGGATTTTAATTTAAGACATGAACCGGCAATGATCATTCGTAAGCATGGTAAAAGTCAGTCGTTCATTAGTACAATAGAGATACACGGAAAATTTGATCCTGTATATGAGTTTTCTTCCAATGCATATCCTTCGGTGAAGCAAATAAAACTATTACAACAGGATGAGAACTACACGGTAGCTGAAGTTATGGTTGGAGAGAAGAAACTGATCATTGCCCAATGCAATAAAGATTTTGAAACCAAACAGGTTCACTCAGTAGCCAATCAAAGCTGGACAGGTCCATTTATGGTAATGTACAACGGGAAAATATTATAAACTGAATAATAATTATACAATGGGAACAACTGAAACATCGAAAGTATTTATTGAAAACAAGGATATCCCCTGGGAGGATATGGGAAATGGCGTAAGAAGAAAGATCATGTCATACGATGACAGGCTAATGGTAGTGAAAGTAGAATTTAAAAAAGGCGGTGTGGGATCTGTTCACAAACATCATCATTCCCAGATCACTCATATTGAAAGCGGAATATTTGAGGTGGAGATCAATGGCGATAAAAAAATTCTATCTGCCGGTGATGGATTTTATATTCCACCAAATGTACTGCATGGTGCTGTTTGTCATGAAGCTGGTGTGCTAATAGATGTATTCAGCCCGATGCGGGAAGATTTTGTCGGTGATAAATAACAAAATTCAAATTTGTAAAAAATCAAGATGAAGATCAAAGGACTCAGATGGTATATTATTGGACTAATTGCGATAGCAACGATCATTAATTATATTGACCGTACTGCCATTAATATCCTTTGGCCTTATATACATAAAGATTTTGGTATCAGCGAAGCAGAAAGTAAAGATGCGCTGAAACTTATTACTACATTTTTTATGATCGCCTATGCATTGGGACAGACATTGACAGGCAAACTGATGGATGCGATCGGTACACGGTTAGGTTTTGTTGTTTCCATCGTTGGTTGGAGTATTTCCATAGCTCTGCATGCGGTAGCAAGAACATTGGCTTCTTTTAATATTTTCCGTTTCATGCTTGGAATCACTGAGGCAGGTAACTGGCCCGGTGCTGCCAAGAGTAATGCAGAATGGTTTCCTGCAAAGGAAAGAGCCATTGCACAGGGAATATTTGGTGCCGGGGCATCATTAGGATCTGTGGTAGCAGCACCGTTTATTGCTTATGTGTTTATTGCATTTGGATGGAAATGGACATTCGTAGGAATTGGGTTACTTGGATTTCTTTGGATCATTCCGTGGCTCATCATTAATAAAAATACTCCTGACAAACATCCCTGGATAACAAAAGAAGAGCAGGATTATATAGCAAGTTCTGCAACCAATAAAGCGACTGCACCGGTTGCCACAACTGTGTATACATGGAAACAATTATTACAGTTTAAGAATACATGGGGAATTATTACTTCTAGGTTTTTCATAGATCCTGTGTGGTGGATGTTTGTTACCTGGTTGCCATTTTTCTTAAAAGAGAATTTTGGATTTGATATAAAACAGGTTGGCGCCTTTGCATGGGTTCCATTCCTGTTTGCAGCATTAGGGGGTTTGTCTGGTGGTTTCTACTCTTCCTGGCAAATTAAAAATGGGAAGTCAGCAACCAAGGCAAGAAAAAATGCTATAACCATCGGCAGCATTATCATGCTGATCTCATTGACAACTATTGCGATCTATCTGGATAATTTAAAAGATCAGCCCGGATTAACTATAGCACTTATAAGTGCAACACTTTTTGGTTTCCAGTTCTTGATCAATAACCTGCAAACTTTACCATCTGATTATTTCCATGGGAAAAATGTAGGTGTTGTAGCAGGTATGAGTGGCACATCTGCGGTATTAGGAACACTGATAGTAACCTGGCTGGTACCTATACTAACCAAGACAAGCTATACTTCTTTTTTTATTATGGCTGCTTTGGTTGTTCCATTGGCCTGGCTTTGTGTAATGTTTATTGTTTCAAAAAATAAAAGCTCAACTAACTAAATATTTAAACGCTGCGATATGAAAAAATCTTTATTAATTATTCTGACAGTTTTTATCGCCGGACTTGCCGGAGCCCAAACAACTTATTATTGGGTAGGAGGAACAAATAGTTTGTTTAATACAACGACAAACTGGAATACGGCCCTAGATGGTTCAGGAAGTTCAAGAGGATCAAACAGCACAGCAACTGATATTTTGGTATTTAATGGAACAAATATTGGTGGTTCTGTTCCAACAACCGGACAGGCAACAGTTGCCGTGAATGGAACAATTACCTGTGCTCAAATAAGGCTTATTAATAATGCCGATATTGTCTGGATAAGAAGCAGCACTGGAACAGGAACTATAAACGTAAGTGGTGATGGAACTTCTGTGGAAGATTTTGTAATTGAATCAGGTGCTAAGCTTTCTTTTCTTTCAACAGTAGGAAGTGTTCGTGTAGCCATGGCTGCCACAGCTACAGGCCGCTGCAGCGGTACATTGATTATGAACACTACCCTCCAGGCTAGGATTGATAATACAACTTCAGGAACACCCGGTACATTTTTGTTTAAAAGCGGATCATCTTTTTCTACAAATATTACAGCCTCATCTGCTTCTTATGCTTTTGGTAACAGCAGCCAATCTTCTAACGGATGGGTGATATTTGAAGCAGGTTCAGAAATATTTTATTTAGGGGGTTATAGTCCGCACGGAAGCGGTACCGGCTTTTCAGCCATTGATATCAAACCGGGAAATATATGGCATCATCGGGCCAGCAATGCCGGTGCAGGCGGTAATTTCTTCAACCGCCAAAGCTATGGTGATATTATTGTGGAGAACAATGCAATACTTACAGCGGCAAGTACTATTTACCGGATTGGCAACTTAACTGTAAATAACGGTTGCAGCTTTGTACCTGCTACAAGTGGACAGACTGTAGTTTTGGGTAACCTTATAGTTAACGGGGATTATACGTCCCCGGCAGCAGGAACTAATACACTTGTTTTAGCCGGCAATGCTGCCCAATCAATTTCAGGCGCAGGAACAATCAGCCTTGCTAACATAACAATTGGTAACAATGCCAATGTTACATTGAATAAAAGTGTTGCTGTAGAAACGGATATAAATGTATATGGTAGATTGAATTTTGGAACCAATCAATTAACAGGTACAGCCACTTTCAATGCACTTGGTTTGTCATCTGCGATAGCAGGAACAGGGAATACATTTGCAGGTAATTATTTTATTACCGGTAATGCAACATTCACTTCTTCATCAATTGGTAAGAATATCAGCGGGGCAGGGATAGACGCTAACACTTCCATCGTTTCTTTTTCCTCTACTGCAGACTCCATTTATCTCTCAAAACCTTTATTAGCAACAGGTACTTCAGTTGCTTTGTCAATATCTGCCAGCGGTGCTACGTTGCAAACAGCAAACACTAATGGTTTTAATCCTGCTGGTGGTTCAGTTGTTGCTTCAGGAAATTTTTTATTTCAAGACGATATAAATTATGTGATTGATGGTGCCACTACCTGGCCTTTTGGTGTTACTACAGGTTCTTCCGGTAATATGATAAAAACTTTAAGCGTTGATGTGAAAGCAAATATTACAGCCAATAAGGGAGTTACGATAAAGAATAACTTGCTTATTGATGCGAAGATGACCCTGCGTCCTGCTGATACAGTTCACATTCTGGCAGGCGGAAATATCACAGGAGCTTTTGGCGCAACTAAATATATAGCTACAGACTATGTTACGGCTACCGGAATGCAAAGTATTGTGCAATATGATGGCATATCATCGGCAAGAACAATTCCACTGGGAACAATTAATTATTATTTGCCTTTAACTATCACACCAACTTCTGTTTCTAATTTTGCAACTGCAGTATTTCAGGGAATTACTACAAATGGGTTGCTTAATGGTACGCCGTTCACAGCTACACAAAGATTAAGAGTAGTAAATGCAGTTTGGAATGTTACCCGCCTTTCCGGATCAGGAGATGCTGATCTGCAATTACATTGGGATGATGCATTGGAAGGAACAACCTTTACTACATTACCTGATTCTGATATTGGACTGATTCGAAACATAGGTTCCGGACCTACCGGATGGGCTCCACCGGTTGGATCAGGAAATAATACAACAAATGTTGTATTAGGAACAGCTTCTGCCTTCGGCTCATTTAGTGCCGGAGCCATTCCACAGGTAAATGCTTTTATATATAATGATCTGCCAGTTAAAACCTATGGTGACCCTGATTTTAATGGTGGCGCAACAAGTTTAAACACAACCAACCCGATTATTTATACAAGCAGTAATCCTGCTGTGGCAACGATTGTTGGAAACAATATTCATATTGTAGGATCAGGTACGTCTGATATCACAGCTTCGCAAATGGGTGATGGTGTTTTCCCGGATACTACTGCTACAAAAACATTAACAGTTAATAAAGCTCCGCTTACTATAACAGCTGATAATAAATCAAGATTTGAAGGGTTGGCTAATCCGCCTTTGACAATAACTTATACAGGATTTGTTTTAGGTGAAACAAATACAGTACTGACAGCTCAGCCAGCTATTTCAACAACGGCTACTATTGCTTCAGCTCCGGGAACATATCCGATCACTGTAAGTGGTGCGACAGCCGCTAACTATATCATTACTCATGTAAATGGTACAATGACCGTAATTCCTAAACAAAATCAAACCATAACTTTTCCGCAGCCTGCTACAAAGACATATGGTAATGCACCGTTTAGCACAGGTGCTACAAGTACGAACAGTACCATACCAATCACTTATACTAGCAGTAATACAAGTGTAGCCACTGTTTCAGGAAATACGATAACCATTACTGGTGCCGGCACTACGGTTATAACTGCTATGCAGGCAGGTAATGATGGTTATTTCCCTGCGCCAAATGTTGCCAGAACGCTTACAGTAAATAAAGCTAATCTTACTATCAGGGCAACAGATACAACAAAGATTACAGGGCAGATAAACCCGGTATTTCGTATGATATACACAGGATTTGTGTTAGGAGAAACAGCAACCAACCTGGCAACGCAACCATCGGTGAGTACTACGGCTACTACTAATTCGTCACCTGGTTATTATGATCTTATTCCGGGTGGTGCTGTAACTAATAACTATAATATTACATATTTAAATGGACGAATGACTGTATTGCCATTGTCTGGCACATCAGAGCAATACCTGCTTGCATACAGAAACAGTAATGGAAATATTGCAGTAAGAGTTTATTCACCCGAAGTTTATCTGGCTGATATAATTGTTTATGATCTGAATGGCAGGCCTGTGGCGAGACGAAATATTTTGATGCCTGCAGCAGGATTTGCTTATGTGGAATTGCCAGCCCAATCACTATCATCAGGAATATATGTAGTAGCTGTAATTGGAGATGGCGTAAGGCTGGAAAAAATGATTCATTTTATGAGGTAATAAATATGATAATGAAGAATAGTATATTATTAATTGTTGGATCAGTTCTGTTGAGCTGTAAAACATTCCATGCCAGCAGTCAGCCTGGGAAACCTGTAGTATTTGCTATGAATGCAAAAGCACTGGAAAAAAACAAGACTAGGATTGCCAATAAAGATACTGAACTGATAGCGGCGTACAAGCAACTGATAAAGGATGCTGATAATAAGGCTTTAAAATTCGGTCCTGTAAGTGTGATGGAAAAAACAGCCACACCGCCTAGCGGTGACAAGCATGACTATATGAGTCTTGCACCATATCATTGGCCTGATCCGAATAAACCTGACGGATTGCCCTACATAAGAAAAGATGGTCAAACGAACCCTGAAGTAAAGGAATACAAGGACAAGGATTATATGCCAAAGCTTTGTGATTTTGTACACACCCTTGCATTGGCTTATTATTTTTCTGAAGAAAATGTATATGCAGAACATGCTGCAAAACTGTTACGGGTTTGGTTTTTAGATACTGCTACAAGAATGAATCCGAACCTAAATTATGGACAAGCTATAAAAGGAGTGAATGAAGGAAGAGGAGCCGGCTTGATTGATACCCGTCATTTCATAAAGGTGATAGATGCAATTGGCTTACTGAAAGGGTCGAAGTATTGGAAAGATACAGACCAGCTGGGAATGAAGAAATGGTTTGCAGATTTCCTGAACTGGATGCAGACGAGTAAGAATGGTAGAGATGAAATGAAAGCAAAAAATAATCATGGTGCCTGGTATGATGCCCAACGGTTATCTATGGCTTTATTTATTGATAGCATGGAACTAGCTAAAAAAATTGTTGCCAATGCTGCTGACAGATTAGATAAACAAATCGATGAGAATGGTTTTTTTCCGGCTGAAATGGAACGGACAATTTCTTTGCACTATACATCATTTGTGATGAATGCATTTTTCATTATTGCACAACAAGCAGAAAAAACAGGGTTCGATCTCTGGAATTATGTTTCTCCATCAGGCAGATCATTAAAAAGGTCTTTTGAAATTTTAAAACCTTATTTCACTCAAGAAAAGGAATGGAAAGGACAACAGATAAAAGAATTTGACAATGAAGACAGCTATCCTTTGTTGATGGAAGGAGCTATTCATTATAAATGCAAAGATTGTGTAGCGGCTCTAAAGAAGCTGGCTGATGAAAAAGCACCCAGACTAAAAATAAATCTGCTTTATTAATTTTTTATAAATATTAAAAACTGCTATTATGAAACAATTTCAGTGCTTGCTGGTGATACTGCTTTTGGCAGGTGGTACTGTGATGGCGCAAAAGAAGACAATTACCGGAAAGGTAATTAACCAAAGTGCCAATGAACCGTTGCTGGGTGTTAATATTCTGGCGACAAACCAAAAGGGTGGCGTGTCGACCAAACAGGATGGCACTTATTCAATAACCGTGGATAAAAGCACAACCACATTGATATTTTCTTATGTGGGATTTGAAACACAAACTATCGTAATTGGTGACAGAACAACGATTGACGTTGCTTTAGTGCCTGCAGCAGTTACAAGTGATGAAGTAGTTGTAATTGGTTATGGTACTCAAAAGAAATCGAGTGTAACAGGAGCAGTGGCAAAATACACAAATGACAGATTGGAGGAAACGCCAAACTCCCGTTTGGACCAGGCATTGCAAGGGAAAATAGCAGGTGTGAGAGTTCAGAATATTTCATCAGAGGCAGGTGCTGACCCTAAAGTACAGGTTCGTGGAATTTCTTCTGTATCAGCTGGTGCTGCCCCTCTGGTAGTTGTAGATGGACACCCATTATATGAAGGGTTGTCATTTGTAAATATGGCAGATGTGCAGTCTGTTGAAGTGCTAAAAGATGCTGCATCTGCAGCAATTTATGGATCAAGGGGTGCTAACGGTGTAATCATTGTTACTACTAAAAGCGGCAAGGCAAATAAAACAAAATATGGAATCAAGTTTTCAACAGGAGTTAAAGATGCCTATGAGTTGTATCCAATGATGACAACAACAGAATACACCAATCTACTTTTTTATGAAGCAAGTTTGCGGTTAAAGGATCCGAGTATTACTACACAACCCGCCATTCTTAATAACAATGAAAGAGCAGCTTATATTGTAGAGAGCCAGGTCAGAGGTGGTGTTGGAACAGATTGGCAACGAGAGGCCATCCGTAGCGCAAATGTAAAAAATCTTCAAATGAATGTATCGGGTGGAAACAGCGGTGTTAAATATTTTATTTCTGGTGGGTATCAGAATGACCAGGGAATGATGTACCACAGCGAATACGAACGGTTTACTATAAAAGCAAAAATAGATGCGCAGTTAAGTAAAAAAGTAAAACTGTCTTTCAACTTTAATCCTTCTTATATTAAGCGAGAAACCCCCGGAGCAACATATACTGACTTTTTTAGGTTACAATCTTTTTTGCCTGTTAAAGTAGATGCATCAATAGTTGACTTTATTCGTCAACACCCAAATGGTCAATACACTAATGTGCAGGTAGGAGATTTCGTTCATGCAAATATGTTCAACAACAGGGTGTATTCAGGTTTAATGCCAGATGGTAGTTTATGGACAACCACTTCAGCATCCAGTCCTTTTGCTACGGCAAACCAATCACCTAAAGCAATTATGGAAAATGTTAGTATTACAAGAGATGAGTACCGGGCTTTAACATCCGGCGATATATCAGTAGACATTCTTCCAGGGTTGAGTTTTAAATCATTAGCCAGTGCATTTATTCGTTATTCTACTGGGCTTGATTTCGGCAAAACAAATTCAAGAAGTGTTACATATCCCAGTACAGGAGTTTATACTAGTACTTTTTTTGTTGATTTATTATCTGAAAATACATTATCATATAATAAGCGGATAAAAGACCATTCTTTTGATTTCCTTACCGGGTTTACTGCTCAAAAAACAAAAATCAGGGATGAACAAATAACGGCTACCAATTACGCAAGTGATAATATAACTACACTAAATACTGCAACAGTATTAACGGATCCAAATCAGACTTTTAATGAAACAAGAAGCAGAGGCTTGCTTTCAGGTCTTGCCCGTATGATATATGGTTATAAGGACAAGTACCTGCTGAATGTATCCTTCAGGGCAGATGGAAGTTCTTATTTTGGTCCTGATAACAAATGGGGATATTTTCCATCTGCATCGATAGGTTGGGTGGCCAGTAGAGAAAAATTTATTGAAAACGTAAGTTGGCTGAGTAATTTAAAGTTAAGAGCAAGCTATGGCGCAACGGGTAATAATAATATCGGAGATTATTTATTTGTAGACCGTCTCTTTCCTACCAATTATCCTTTTGGTACTGGAACCGGAGCTGTAGTAAATGGGCAGGTTATTTCAAGAACAATTCTTTCAAATCCTGATATTACCTGGGAACTGACCAACCAGTTTAATGCAGGAGTTGACGTAGCCTTATTCAGGAATGCTATCTCGTTCTCATTGGATGTGTACAGGTCTAAAACAGATCAATTATTATTAGATCAATCTACACAGGCCTTTGCAGGTGTTCCAAATTTTATTAATAATATTGGAAAGATCCAGAATGATGGGATTGAATTTGAAATTACCTCTAATAATATCAGGAAGAAGAATTTCAGGTGGGCTACTACTGCAAATATATCCCGTACACGGAATAAAGTTTTGGAATTTGGAGGAGAACCATTCCTATTTAAAAATGGTGAACGTTCTGAAATATATCGTAACATAGTCGGCCAGCCTTTGGTTCAGTATTATGGATTCAGGACTGACGGGGTGTGGCTTTCTCAGGCGGAGATCACAGCATCCGGAATATCAACCAGTGTAAATCCTGCCTGGCTGGTACCTGGTGCTTTAAAAGTGGTGGATATTGATGGTAACAAGATATTAAATGACAATGACCGCACCATTCTTGGAAATCCTTACCCGGATTTTATATGGGGGATCACTAACAATTTTACGTATAAAGACTTTGATCTAAGCTTCTTTTTCCAGGGCTCCCAGGGCGGAAAAGTAATTGGTGGTGACGCTAATTATAATGAGACCAAGCGGTACAATAAAAATTTCAATTCAAACAGGTGGGTAAGCCCGGCGTTTCCCGGTGATGGAAGAACTCCTTATTCAACGTTGGGGATAAACTGGATGTTAACAGACTATGTTATTGAGGATGCATCATTCTATGCATTACGGGAAGTAATAGTTGGTTATACCCTGCCCGAAAAATTTGCTAAAAAGGCAGGATTAAGTTCTCTGCGGATTTATTTTTCCGGACAGAATCTTTTCTATCATAAAGCGGCTGGTTTTAGAGGCCTTAACCCGGAAGCAAGAAATACCGGGGGTCTGTATGCTTCACCACAAATTGACGGTTATCAAAGAGGAGCTTTCCCGGTACAAAAAACTATGCTGTTTGGTATTGATTTAAATTTTTAATTCACAAACTGATCTATTATGAAAAAAGTACAACATATAATTATTCTTCTTACCGTCATTGGTCTGGCTTCATGCCATAAAACAATTGATCTTTATCCGGAATCCAATTTAAACACCGGCACTTTTTATAGTAATGACGCAGAAGTAAAAGCAGGTCTTACTGCCTGTTATAATGGTATGCAGCTTCCGATGTTTCGTGAATGGCAGTTTACTGAATTGCGTTCTGACAATTCGTATATGGGTGTTACAGGTAGTACCAATTCGTTCAACAGGGAGTTAAGTGATCTGGATTGGTTTGTTCCGGCTACTTTACAAGATGGTATCTATCAGTATTGGCTAAGCACTTATTTTAATATCCGGAATTGCAATATTGTATTGGAAAAGTTAGGCGTAAATTATAGCCCGGCCACAGGTGCCATCAGTTTGTCAACTATTGATATTCCTATTAGTGATGTAAACAGGAAACAATATGCCGGTGAGGCCCTTTTTATCAGGGCATATCATTATTTTAACCTGGTTCGTTTGTTTGGCGGAACATTCCTTATACATACCCCCATTTCTCCGTTGGATGCAAAAACGATCAACCGGTCATCTGTCGCTGATATGTATAAGTTCATTGAGGCAGATTTAATTGCTGCATCGGCTTATATGAGCAATAAAACATTTAGCCAGATTGCTGCTGCAGATAGAGGTAGAGCTACTTCATGGGCTGCTAAAGCATTATTAGGCAAGGTTTATTTGACGCAAAACAAAAAAACAGAGGCTATTGCTCAATTGGATGATGTTAGGTCAAATAGCGGATATGGTTTGCAATCAACTTATGCCAATGTGTTTGCAACAAATAATGAAGTAAACAGTGAAATTCTTTTTACCGTTCGTTATAAAGCTGGAGGATTAGGTCTGGGCTCTAGTTTCGGAAATGATTTTGCGCCATTGGCAAGTAGTGGTATTGTAATTTTTGGTACGGTGAGAGGCTGGAATACACCTTCCAGCAGCATTGATTCGTTTTATGCTGCTGCTGATGCAAGGAAAGCAGTTAATGTCGGTAGATTTATGCCATCGCCAACCGTTACATCGCTTTATGTTAAAAAGTTTACTACGCCGGTTACGAACGATCTGGATGGTGAATCTGACTGGCCCATTCTCCGTTATGCTGATGTATTATTAATGCTTGCAGAGGCACAAGGAAATACCGGTACCAGTGTTGGTTATATAAGCCAGGTGAGAGTTAGGGCGGGGTTGTCTTCAATTTTAGGAGCATTTCCTACTCTTGCTGAATTTGAAAAAGAACTAAGCGACCAGCGCAGAGCAGAATTTGCTTTTGAAAATCATCGTTGGTTTGACCTGGTAAGGTATGGCACAACATTGACAACTATCAACCCGGTGCAGGTCATGAAAGATCACTTTGCATATGAATATGTTTCACATTATAGCACCTATATTGCACCAGTGCCCACACTAGCACAGCTGCAGAGTTATGTAACCTTACAAAAGTTATTATTACCCATTCCACAACGTGAAATTGATTTGAATACACAAATTGTAATTGCACAGAACCCCGGTTATTAATTGTAAAATGAATTTTTTGTGAAGAATATTATTTTATCAGTATTAGCAATGTTTACCTTTTGGTCAATCATTGCTCAGGAATCAGATTCAACGTATAAGCCGGTTGAATTTCCTGCCGGCTACTCTTCTCAGTTAAATGTAGTTTATACCAAAGTAAAGGATTGGGAAGGTAAACTAGACCTATACTTGCCACCAAAAGATAAAGGAGCTACACCAGTTGTAATTAATATACACGGTGGCGGATGGAATAAAGGGGTAAAAGAATCACAAACCGGATTCAATACTTTTTTCAAGGCTGGATTTGCTGTAGCAAATATTGAATACAGGTTGACAGGACAAGCAACTGCACCAGCAGCAGTAGAAGATACAAGGTGTGCTTTGATCTACCTGATCAAAAATGCCAAAGAACTGAATATTGATGTAAATAAGATCGTCATCATGGGTGGCAGCGCCGGTGGCCATTTGGCATTGATGGGCGGATTGCTGGCAAACGATCGTCGCTTTGATACAAATTGTCCAGGTGTTGATAATGTGAAAGTGGCTGCAATTATTGATAAGTATGGTATCACCGATGTATGGGATTGGGGTTATGGCCCGGTTATCAAAAGTAAATCAGCAAGATCTTGGTTGGGGAATTTTGCTACTGATGAAAAGTTTGCCAAATCAGTTTCGCCGATAAATTATGTTACCAAAGACAGCCCGCCGGTGTTTATAGTACATGGTGATGCTGACCCAACTGTTCCTTACCAGCAATCGGTTGACCTGCATAATAAATTGGTGAAGGCAGGTGTTCAAACAGAATTTATTACTGTAAAAGGTGGTCTCCATGGTAAGTTTGAAAAAGAAAAGAATAGTGAGATCAACAAAGCAATTATGGAGTTTATCAAATCCACCCCTTCATTTAAAGAAAAATAAATTGAAAGGAACAGTTCTTCCTATATTATTATTGCTGCTGAATATAATGTGCAGCAAGAAATCTTCAACAGGTCCGGCAACACCAACTCCTTCACAGGCTGTTGTCTTAAATGCGGATGGTCCGGGTAATACCTATGAACTCATCAACAGTAAACTGGCTCCCGGATTTGATGCAGTAGAAAATCCTGAATGTGTGCATCCTTCTTTTGGCAGGCATATAACAGAAGTGTGGGATGCTGAATTGAACAGCCATGTCTTTGAATTTTATAGTCATGTAAATGAGGACAATGATCGTTGCATCAATTTCGACCGGCAAAGGGTTGAAATAAAAACATATGATCAGTCGCCGGCAAACCTGAAAGGAACAATAGGCGAAACGATAACTTATAAATGGAAGTTCAGAATAGCTGCCGGATTTAAGCCTTCATCAAACTTTACACATATTCACCAGATAAAACCGGTGAATGGGGATGATGGTAATCCTTTATTTACACTGACTGCAAGAAAAGGAACACCCAATAAGATGGAGCTGATACATGATAACACTGCAAAAGTTGCAATTGTTGATCTTTCGCAGTTTGCCGGAGTTTGGGTGGAAGCAACGGAAGTAGTGAAAGTAGGATCAAACGGTACATACTCAATGATAATAAAACGGATCAGCGATGGTACAACGATTCTGAGTTACAGTAATAATAATATTATGACAATTCGTACCAGCAATGATTTTATAAGACCTAAGTGGGGAATATATCGAAGCCTGAATAATGCTGCTGATCTTAGAGATGATAGCATCCGCTTTAATTCCTTTAGTATTGAAGAGACTAAATAAGGTTTGGCTACTTTTGTTTTCTTTTTGATATACACTAATAGAATCTCAACACATGTTAAACTTTCGTTTGGATAATAAATTGGCTTTAGTTACCGGTTGCAGTAAAGGCATTGGAAAAGCTATTGCAATTGCTTTAGCAGAATCTGGTGCTGATATCATAGGTGTTAGTAATAGTTTGCCGTCAACCGGGAGTGATGTAGGGAAAGCGGTACAAGCTACCGGAAGAAAATTCTATCCGTATACTGCAGATTTTTCAAGAAGAGATTCATTGTATGCATTTTTAGAAAAGGTCAAGTCAGATCATCCCCGTATTGATATACTGATCAACAATGCCGGTAACATTATGCGGAAACCAGCAGCAGAACATCCAGATGAATATTGGGATGCGATCATTGATATAAATCTCAATTCACAATTTGTAATTACAAGAGAGATTGGAAAACGGATGGTAGAACAAAAGAGTGGAAAAGTCGTTTTCACCTGTTCATTATTAAGTTTTCAAGGAGGTATTAATGTGCCAGGCTATGCTGCAAGTAAAGGTGCCATTGCTTCTTTATTAAAAGCATTTGCCAATGAATGGGCACAGTATGGGATAAATGTAAATGGAATTGCACCGGGATATATTACAACAGATAATACAACACAATTGAGGGAAGACCCGGAAAGAAGTGCAGCAATTTTAGCAAGAATTCCTGCTAACCGCTGGGGCACACCAGAAGACATGACCGGTGCTTATGTTTTCTTATCTTCAACAGCATCTGATTATGTAAATGGAACAATTCTTACAGTAGATGGCGGATGGATGGGCAGATAGTTTTATTATTTAATTTTTAATATTCAACAACAATGCAAGTACGATTTCAAAATAGTCCGGCTGAAACAAAAGGAATGACAACTGAACAGCTCCGGAAAAACTTTTTAATAGAAGGATTAATGCAGCCGGGAACAATTCAATTAACTTATTCTCATTACGATAGAATGATTGTAGGTGGTGTAGTGCCAACCTCAGATGCAATTAATCTACCCAAAGAAGAAGAATTGAAAGCAAACTTTTTTTTGGAAAGAAGAGAAATGGGTATAATCAATGTTGGAGAAAAAGGAACTGTAACGGCGGATGGGGTTGCTTATGAAATTGAAAAACTGGAATGTGTTTATCTAGGAAAGGGAACAAAGGAAGTAAGTTTCAGCAGTGCATCAGAAAAGGAGCCTGCTAAATTTTATGTTTTATCCGTTCCGGCACATCAAACTTATCCGAACAGGAAGATGACTAAAGCAGAAGCATCACCAGTTAATCTCGGTGATATCTCTACTTCAAACAAAAGAACGATCTATAAGTATATCCATAATGATGGTATACAAAGTTGTCAGTTGGTTATGGGCTTAACCACACTTGAAGCAGGTAGTGTTTGGAATTCTGTTCCGCCACATACACATACAAGAAGAATGGAAGCCTATTTTTATTTTGATCTTGATGATGCACAAAGGGTTTTTCATTTTATGGGAGAGCCGCAGGAAACAAGACATCTTGTAATGGCAAATAATGAAGCAGTATTGTCTGCTCCCTGGAGTATGCATTTTGGTGTGGGCACGGCAAACTATGGATTTATCTGGGGAATGGCGGGAGAGAATAAAGAGTTTACTGATATGGATCCTGTTCCTGTTGCAAGTATAAAATAATTTTTCAATTCTACTTTTCAGAAAGTGCCTGATTTTATCAGGCACTTTTTTCATTCAAATTAAAATCTGATTAAATTCTTTATTTTATCTATTGAATATCAGATTTCTATAACCATCTCGTTTTTTTATTGCTTTGAATTAAGTTAACTTTGAAACAATCCTGCGAATAACAATTCGTACCGCTGATATTTTTTCTCAGCATCATACAGTCACTGTAACTGTATTCATTTTTCACTCTTTAAAAACAAATATTTTCTATGATTGCAGCGCCAACCGAAAAACAATCTGTTTACAGATCATTTGCCCTTCATAATTACAGGCAGATCCCCCAAATTAGCCGGCTAAGTGAAGAGCAGATAAAAGATATTGATGTGGTAGGACATGTTTTGCCATTTAAATCCAACAATTATGTAGTGGATGAACTGATCAACTGGGACAATGTTCCGGATGATCCCATTTTTACTCTCACTTTTCCGAGGAGAGAAATGCTCATACCTGAGCATTATAAAAAAATGGAAGCAGCTATAGATAGCGGTGCATCTAAAGATGAATTGAAAAGAGTGGCCAATGAAATAAGAAAGGATCTGAATCCGCACCCTGCCGGACAATTGGAGCATAATGTACCGATGATAGAAGGGCATAAGCTGACTGGTATGCAACACAAATACAGGCAAACCGTTCTGTTCTTTCCAAGCCAGGGACAAACTTGTCATGCTTATTGCAGTTTTTGCTTTCGATGGCCACAGTTTGTAGGCATGGATGAATGGAAGTTTGCAATGAAAGAAACAGAGTTGCTGATAAAATATATCCGGCAACATACAGAAGTAACCGACCTGCTTTTCACCGGCGGTGACCCGATGATCATGAAGAATAAGATATTTTCAGGTTATATAGATGCTTTGCTGGATGCCGATATCCCGAATCTGCAAACAATTCGTATCGGAACCAAAGCATTGGGATACTGGCCTTATAAATTTTTAACTGAAGATGATGCAGATGATACACTCAGAACTTTTGAAAAAATTGTAAAGAGCGGAAAGAACCTTGCTATCATGGCACATTTCAATCACCCTGCTGAATTATCAACTGATGCGGTAAAGGAAGCAATACGAAGAGTTAGGGCAACCGGAGCACAGATACGGACACAATCCCCGATAATGCGAAACATAAATGATGATGCAGATGTATGGGCAACAATGTGGCGGCAGCAGGTAAATCTTAATTGCATTCCTTACTACATGTTTGTGGCAAGAGATACAGGTGCACAGCATTATTTTAAAATCCCATTAATTGAGGCCTGGAGTATCTTTCAAAAAGCTTATCAGCAGGTAAGTGGCGTATGCCGAACTGTTCGTGGACCAAGTATGAGTGCCACTCCCGGCAAAGTGCAAATGCTCGGTGTAAGTGAAGTGAATGGAAAAAAAATAATGACCTTTCGTTTTTTGCAGGGAAGAAATCCTGATTGGGTGGCAAAACCATTTTTTGCTGAATATAATGACCAGGCAATCTGGTTGGATGACCTTAAGCCTGCATTTGGAGAAAAGAAATTCTTTTTTGAAAATGAGTTAAACGAAATATTTAATGAGCACCTCGACAAAACAACAATTGACAACTTTGAGTGATAAGGGGAAAGGTTTGGAGAAAAAGCATTTGTACCTTAATCCAAATGTAATTGGGTTAAAAGAGTCGCCAACATTAAGGATCAACCAGCACTGCAAAGAACTTGCTGCTAAAGGCAGACATATTTATAAACTGGGTTTAGGCCAATCACCGTTTCCGGTTCCGGACCCGGTTGTAAATGCATTACGATTATATGCACCGCAAAAAGATTACCTGCATGTGCAGGGATTACCTGAGTTGAGAAAGACCGTTGCAGAATTTCATCGGAAAAAAGATGGGGTAGATATTTTACCTGAAAATGTAATCATTGGTCCGGGTTCTAAAGAATTATTATTCCTTTTACAAATGGTTTTTGAAGGGGAAGTGATTATTCCAAGTCCCAGTTGGGTCTCTTATTTACCACAAGCAAAAATTATTGGTAATACGATTCATGTCATTCAAACTTCTGTTGCAGATCAATGGAGATTATTACCCGAACAGCTTGAAGAGTTTTGTGCAACACATAACAGGCCAGATCATAATCCTTATTTGCTTATACTTAATTATCCCGGTAACCCTGATGGTATAACCTATGGTGCTGAAAGTGTGAAACAACTGGCTGAAACCTGCCGGAAAAATAATATCTATATTTTATCTGATGAGATTTACGGTCAGTTACATCACCAGGGTAAACATGTTTCCATTGCGAAATATTATCCTGAAGGAACAATTATAAGCTCTGGTTTATCCAAATGGTGTGGAGCAGGTGGTTGGCGGTTGGGTACTTTTTCATTTCCACCAAAATTACATTGGCTGATGGATGCGATGGCGGCTGTAGCCAGTGAAACTTACACTTCGGTAAGTGCACCTATTCAGTATGCAGCTATCCAGGCATTTCAATGTGGTGCCGAAATAGAAACATACTTGAATCATGTAAGAAAAATATTATCCTTATTAGGAAACAGGACCGCTGAGATTTTGAAAAACGGAAATATCAATGTTATTGACCCCACGGGAGGATTTTATCTTTTTCTTGACTTTACTCCATTAAAAACTAAACTTCAAACCAGAGGAATAACAGATGGGACAATTTTATGTGACAGATTATTGGATGAATGCGGCATTGCAATACTTCCCGGTTTTGATTTCAACAGGCCGGCAGAAGAATTATCAGCCCGTTTATCTTATGTTGATTTTGATGGAGCCAAAGCACTATCGGCCAGTTACACAATACCACTTCATGAAAAATTGCCTGCTGATTTTCTGTCGCAGTATTGTGCAAACGTTATTGAGGCAGCAGAATTGATCTCAGAATGGGCCAATAAGGATCAATAAGGTTATTCTATCCTTAATATACTTTCAAATGAACCGGGTAGTATCCCGGTTTTTGTTTGCGGTTTCATCCGTTGTTTTCCTCAATTCATGTATTAATGGCTTTTCTCTCTTTACTACCCAGCACATCTTTGTGTAAACAAAAACCGTTAACCATTAATCTTATCAATCATGAGAAAAGATCTTTTAATCATCAGTATCATTACTGCGGTAGTATTAGGAACAATAGTTGCCTGCAACAGCTCTTCTGCAAGTAATAAAAAAAAGGAATCCATTCCCACAAATGAGGAAAGGATAAAAAGGGGAAGCTATTTGGTAAATGCAATTGGTTGTGACGACTGCCATTCGCCTAAAAAAATGGGGGCACATGAACCAGAGATCATACCTGAACTGCGTTTGTCGGGGTATCCTTCATCAAGACCGGTCGCTAAAGTTGACAGTAATGTGATAAAAGAAGGATGGTCTTTATTTGGCCCTGATTTTACAAATACTGCAGGTATGTGGGGAATGTCGTTTGCTGCTAATATTACATCTGATGCAACCGGTATTGGTAACTGGAGCGAAGAACAATTTTTAAAAGCTATTAAAGAGGGAAAATGGAAGGGGCTTGATAACAGCAGACCGTTATTGCCACCAATGCCATGGTTTGTTTATAAGAACCTGACGGATGAAGACCTTAAGTCCATTTTTGCATATTTGAAAACAATACCCCCGGTGAAAAATGTTGTACCTGCCCCGAAACAGTTAAAGGATATTAAGTAAACATGTAAGCCTTGAAATACATAAGACCAAACCCTGCTACAACTGATACAGGGTTTGGTTCAATTTATCCGGCCTTACGCCCAATACATCTTTCCGCTGCCTGCTTAATGACGAAAAGTTGGTAATTTGTAAATAGGTTATGAAAGTTAAACTGCCACGATATACCAGTAAAGATTATCTCGTTTTGGGAGTTGTTCTGTTACCCATTACCCTGATCATCAATTCGGTCATTTTTGCAGGAGACTATTTTTCTGGATGGACGGTTTTTTTACTCCCTACTCTAATTACAGCTATTGCATTTGCTGTTGATTTCACTATATGTGGTTATGTGGCCGTAATGCTTAAGAAAAGATTTCCGGAGGAAGACCAGGTGTCCAAACGGCTTACCCTGATGATCCTTTCTTTCTTTATTATCACAGGTGTTTTTTTATTCTCATTATTCAGGGGTTATGAAGCAATTCCGATGCTTGACTATTCATTTAACAATGATGGATTTGTATGGGCTTACATAGGGATGGCCATCGTCAATATCTTTCTGACTTTATTACATGAAGGCATTTCGAGGTATGAACGATGGAAAGCGAACCTGAAGGAAACAGAGTCACTTAAGAAAGTGTATCGGCAAAGTCGTTTGCAGGGATTAAAGAGCCAGATCAACCCTCATTTTTTGTTCAATAGCCTTAACTCACTTTCCTGTTTGATCCATGAAGATTCTGATGAAGGTGAAAAGTTCCTTGATGAAATGTGCAAAGTGTATCGTTATATGCTGCAGCATGATGAAGAGCAACTGGTACAGCTTGGAACGGAAATTCGATTTCTTGAGTCTTACAGTTATCTTTTAACGGCAAGGCATAATGAAGGATTAAAAGTGAGTATTTCTGTTAATGAAGAGGATAGGGAAAAATGGTTGCCACCACTCAGCCTGCAGGTGATACTAGAAAATGTTGTTACAAAGAATGCATGTTGTAAAGAAGATCCTTTGGATATCAAGGTTTACTCAGGGAGGGATAACAGTATTATTTTTCGGAACAATGCACTGCCCAAAATGGCGAGAGAAGTTTTAGATGCTGATTCTGGAGTTGATAACCTGATTGCAAAATACAGGTTGCTTAACCAAGGTGAGTTGAAAATTACTTCAGACGAAAAAGAAACAATTATAAGTATCCCACTAATTGAAAACAAAGAGGAGGTAGTGATATGAAATGGGTAAAGCCTCCAAAATTGGAATGGTACACTTTTTTGTACAGCATGCCGGTAATAGACCTGGCGATTCACCTTATAATGTTTAATGACAGGATCTGGTCAGAATTAAATATCTGGTTATTTTCTTTTCCGTTGCTTTTCCTGATGGGAATGCTATCGTGGTATTGTCATGTACGCTATACTATGATGATTGAACATAAATTCCCCGAGCTAAGTCAAAGTAGTAAAAGGATATTCTGGAAAACCCTTATCATCTTTTTTGTAATGACACCAAGTATTCTTGTCATTGTATTTGTGTATGATCGCTTTGAGATTATGGGCTACCAGTTAAAGGACTTTGACCTTTTGAAATTATCACTTGTCGGTCTTTCAGTCAACCTGATATTTGAAACCTTGTATGAGAGTGACTATATGCTTAATAAGTATAAAGAAACTGTTCTTGAAAAGGAGACTATGAAACAGGCTTCCTTACAACAAGAGTTTGAAATTTTAAAGGGTCAGGTAAACCCTCACTTTCTTTTTAATTGTTTTAATACTTTATCGTCGCTGATTGCAGAGGATAAGAAAAAAGCAGACAGATTCCTTGATGAATTAAGCAAAGTCTATCGTTACCTGCTTCGCAACAATGAAGATGGCCTCAGTACAGTAGCCAATGAAATTAAATTTATAGAATCTTACAACCAGCTATTGCTGACAAGGCACGGAGAAGCTGTACAGATAAATATCAATATAGATAAGAGATACGACCCTTACCTGTTGCCATCACTAACATTACAGTTGCTGGTGGAAAATGTGGTGAAGCATAATGTGCTTTCTAAGAACAGGCCATTGATCATTGATATATTTACCACAGCAGGTAATAAGCTGGTTGTAAATAATAACCTGCAACGTCGTTCGGTAAAAGTGCCAAGTAATAAAGTAGGATTGGAAAATATCAGGGCAAAATATGAATTGCTGAATCAGAAAGGGTTCCAGGTAATGGAGGATAAAAATAATTTCACTGTTGTACTACCACTTATCTGGAACAATGGTAGCGGAAGTAAGGCGTCTTTACTAAAATTGCAAACAATATAAGAATCTGAATAATTAAAAAACAGGAAAATGAAAATCCTTATTGTAGAAGACGAGGACCTGGCAGTAAAAAAGCTAAGAAAGACTTTGTTTGATGTTGAAGAATCTGCAGAAGTAACGGGTACTACAGATAGCATCAAGAGTACTGTTGAATGGTTGCAGGATAATCCCCAGCCTGATCTTATCTTAATGGATATTGAACTGGCCGATGGACAGAGTTTTGAAATATTCAACGTGGCAGAAATAAAGTGCCCGGTTATTTTTACCACTTCTTATGATGAGTTTGCTTTAAAGGCATTCAAAGTAAACAGTGTTGATTATTTACTAAAACCAGTTCAGAAAGAAGAGCTGAGAGCAGCTCTTGATAAATTTAAGAAGTTGAAAGTGGACATGAAAAGTGATGTGAGTATTGACAGTCTTGTAAAAGAATTGCAGCAAAAACTGCAGCCAAAGGAATTCCGCAAAAGGTTCCTTGTAAAACATGCACAAAAGCTGGTGAGCATTGAAGTAGAGGATATAGCCTATTTCTATAGTGACGGACGTCTTAATTTTTTTAAAACAAAGGATAATAAAAAGTTTGTAGTAGATTATACCATGGATGAACTGGAAGAGATGCTTGATCCGGATAAATATTTTCGTATCAGCCGTTCCTTTTATGTTTCGGTGAACAGTATTGATAAGATAGAGGATTACTTTGGTAACCGCCTTATACTTCAGTTGAAACCTGCTGTTGAAAAGGAAGCATTGGTAAGCCGTGAAAAAGTAACTGATTTTAAGAAATGGATGGGTAAGTAAGCTTTCAGCTTACTGGAATTTGCAAACTGATTACTGAACTCGTCTTGTGTACTTGAATCCCGATTTCGGCTTTTATTGATTGTAATTTCTTTTCCAGGTCCTGCCGGTGCAGTAGGTTATTCAATTGTTGCATGTCACAATCTTCATTATCAAACTGAATAGTGAATTGCAGGATGTTCTTTTCTGCACCAAGATGGACTTTTAGGTTTTTTGCTCCAATGGAGATGATGTTTTTTATTCCATCTTTAAATAGCAGGAAGGATGTATGCCTCAGTCCCATATTCAAAGGCAACAAAGAGACCTTTTTGTCAACCAACAAATCAATATTAGCATCATGCCTGTTACGCAGGGCATCCACATATTCCCGCATCCGGTCAACTGTCTTTTCAATACTATCGTTCCCTTCATCCAGGCTCCAGAGCATATCATCCATGGCAATGATCATGTTATGACTTTTTGTATGAATCTGTTCAATATACTCTTTTGATTTTTGTGGATCCTGGTCTGCCTTTATTCTTGCCATTTCGCTTAGCAGGTTAATATTATTCAACGCAGTATTTACTTCTGTATGAAGATTGCCTGCAATATCATTTCTCATTTTCCGGATACTTTCCTTTCTTTTCATCCGTTCCCGGTCGACCAGGAAAATGGCAAATGCAAATAAGACAGCACAGAGACTATAGAACCACCAGGTATTCCAGAAATGAGGTTTGATCCTGATAGTTATACTAGTAACATTTTCTCCCTCATTTGCCTCCGAATCCAGCGTTTTTGCAAGAAAAGTATAAGTACCGGGAGGAAGGTAAGAATAGATGGCCTGGTTATTCTTATCGGCAATCCGCCATTCTTTATCTATTCCTTCCAGTTTATACTTTACCAGGTATGCACTATTAAAGTTGAGTATTGAAAATTCTATCTGTAATGAATTGCTGCTTGGTCCCAGCATTATTTTTTTTAAATGAAGTAATGAATCTACCAGCATTGACCTGTTACTTACTTTGAAATCAGTAATTGTAACATTGGGGAATTTACTGTTTAATACAATAGCAGAAGGATTAAAAACTACGAACTGAGTACTGCTTCCAAATAATAACCTTCCATCGGGTAATACCAAAGAGGCTGCTAAAGTAAAATTATCGTTCTCAATTCCATCATTACGATTGAAAAGTATAAAGATCTTTTTCTGAATATTAACACGGTAAATACCTGTCGTTGTAGAAACCCATACATAGCCTGATAAATCTTTTTCAAGTGATGAGACATAACCTGAAAGCATTTCGGGAGTACCCAATTCTGATAATTTATTAGTTACCCGGTTATAAATTACTAACTGTTTTGACGTGGACATGATGATCAGGCTATCATTATAATCAAGAATAGACGCTACTCCTTCTTCCGGCAGTGTATGTTCAGCTAAAGCAATTTTATCAAAATGCATGACTACATTATCAGTTGCCGGGTCGATTACATACGCACCATCGTCGGAGGTGGCAACCCACACTAATCCTTTTCTATCTATTACAATATGATTGATATTGACATTTGTGATGCCCGGAAATTTTTCGATACCATCATTAAAATTCAATTTTCCTTTTGAAGCAGTCCATTTATATAAACCAGTTCTTTGCATACCAATCCATAGATTTCCAAGTTTGTCTTCAGCAATTTGTCTTACAGTTCGGTTTTCAAGTTGTGGAGGATTGTAAAACTTTGCAGAACGATTTGCCTGATCGATTGCATAAATACCCGGCTGAGCTGAAATCCATATAGTATTGCTATCTTTTGAAGCAAACATACTCCAGGCAGAGGGACCTTTGCCATCTGTAATTCCCTTAATATTTGTCGGAATGAGGTTGAAGTTCCGATCGTAATGATATAACCCATCACCCCAGGCACCAGCTAAAATCGTTCCCCATTTTGTAGCAATAAATGACATCAATGTCCCATTGCCAGTTCGGTTAGTTACCCTGTGTGTATGATCTATATTGGTAAAGTATTCTTCAGAAGGATTAAACCGGAATAAACCATTATTAGAAGTGCCTGTCCAGATATTCTTTTCACGGTCTTCAAACAATACATTGATGCTTTCGAAAAAAATACTTCTTTCGCTTTGATAGCCATTATGAACACATTCGAATTTGTTCTCTGCTTCGTTAAAAGAAGCAAATACACCCGTTCCTGTTACCCATATCGTACTATCCGATTGTTCAAAAAATTCATCCGTTTCATAATAGCTTTTAAGTTCATCAACAAAATTATAAGTATTAAGAGCTGTTTTTTTATTTCTAGGGTCATAGCAATAAATAGAAGCGAAACTACCTTCTGCACCCCAGCTTTGAAACCAGAACCTTTTCTTTTTATCAATAAATAAATTATATGGATTTTTAAACTTTGGAGTTATTTCTACCAGGTATTCTTTATCCGGATTATGTCCCGGGTAATTAAAATTGCCGGTAGCTTTATTATAGACGGCAATGAATCCGTCTTTAATTGTCATCCAGTATTTCTGAGTACCATGTTCATGAGTAAAGCTGGCAACTCCCCCGGAAGGAAGAGGAAATATATTATGTTCTTTAGAAAACTCATTTAGTTTTTCATTCCAGGTAACAAGTTCGTTTGTTAGCGAATAGAAAATATTTCCTGCCTCATCTGTACTCAGTTTTTTGCCGGAATATCTTACTGTTGAGTAATCGTTCACTTTCAACAGAGCCTCACGGAAAACAAATTTTCGGGTATCAAAAATTCCAACCTTTCCATCATTGGTCAGCACCCAAAGATTTTTCTTTTTATCGATCAGTAATTGTAGTATAGGATTAGATGGAATTGAAGAAGGATCATTTTGGATTGCCCTGAATGTCTTGTAACGGATTCCATCAAACCTTTGTAATCCTTCCGTAGAACCAATCCAGAGATAGCCTTCTGCATCTTGGACTACTGTATTGATCTGGTTTGAAGCAAGACCGCCAACTGTTCCGTAATGTGAAAAATTATATTGTTTTGTTTGCTGTGCCGTTAAGCCAAAACCTAAACAGATAAAGCAAGTAAGTATTAAGCTGATCTTTTGCAAGGCTTGTAATTAATGGAGTCAAATTAATTCATTACAGTAATAAATTGAAGTATGTAGCGAATGAATTGAGAAAATTCAACTTGAATTGAAGTGAAAGTTGAATCAATTGTTTACTTAATACAAATAAAAAGAACAGGCTAAAATCCTAATAGTTTTATCCTTCAATTCTTATAGAATGTTAGAGGTAAGTTAATGAATATTAACCTTTTATTTTTTCAATCAATCTATCCATCAATCAAATCATTTCATTCATTTCCGGGTTCTTTACTTTATAAGGGCGGTGCATCTTTGAGCCAGCAAATGATGATAACCCGGCATCAAAAAATACCGGGATAACCTTAAACCTTAGATTATGAAAAAGATTATTGAATTATCCGTAGTAGCCATTTTTATTCTGGCTGTTTCTGGATTTATCCACCACATGAATGTGCAAGATGAGCTGAACTCATTAGTAAAAGGAATGTTTCAAAAATTCATTCCATGGCTTGAAGTAACCTTTAATGTATAACACAAAAGATATAAATGAAACTATTGGTTTTTATCAATCATTGAAGACTTCATCTTTCCGGATAGCCTGAAGAGAAGCCCAATATTTTTCAACAGGAAAGTGAAAGCGGTCATCAATGCGAATAAAATAATCAATATAAACTCTGGTTGCATGTAGCGGAGCCAATACACCTCCATTAAAATAAATGCATGAAGAAAGCAAATGAGTTTGGATGTAAAACTATGACTGAAGCCCTGGTTTGTCAGCAGGTGATGTATGTGTGTCTTATCAGGAGAAAAAGGTGATCCACCTTTCCAAACCCTTGTTGTAAATACTCTTAATGTATCATATACCGGTATTAATACAATGCCCAGTACAAATAAAGGTGCATGTGGAATAACAGAATTTATAGCAAATAGATTTACCTGCATCAGCCGGATACATAATACTGCAAGTACAAAACCCAAAACAAGAGAACCTGTATCTCCCATAAATATGCGGGCAGGATTTAAATTGAAATACATGAAAGCAAGGATACCACCAGCTAAAGCAAAAGCGATTAATGCTGTATTTACATCTCCTGCCATCGTTAGGAAAATGCCAAGTGTAACAAGACTCATAAATCCAAGTCCACCAGCCAGCCCGTCAATTCCATCTATCAGGTTAAAAGCATTGGTAATACCAACAACTGCAAGTATGGTAACAGTGTATTGTGCCATTAAAGGCAATTCACCAATGCCGAACAAGCCTTCAAAACTCGAAATACGGATACCAGCTACAGCGATAAGTGTTGACAGCCCAAACTGAATGATGAATTTATACCGGGCTGAAAGGTCCTTAAGGTCATCCATCATGCCTAACCCAAACAGTACAGTTATGGAAAAAAAGAAACATATTTGTTCAATGTTGTTACTAAAAGGGAACCATAGTAACAATGCCATCAGCATGCCGGCAATAATAGCAATTCCACCCATGGTCGGAATTGGAGATGTATGTTCTTTTCTTGCATCAGGTATATCGAATAACCTGTATTTTTTTATCAATTGAATGATTGGTGGAATAACGATCAGTGTTACTACAAATGCAGTGATAAAACTTAGCAGTGCAAACTTATAATCACGAAAAATAAGGTCGAGTTGTAATAACTGGATTAGGTGGCTTTTCATTGTCCTGGTTTTAAGTCAGGTTTTGGATTACAGGTACAATTTAGATCGCTTTTGTAAAAACTGCAAGGGCTTTTCCCTGGATGATGCCAATTGCTGAATCCACCCTATAGAAATGCAGGATTCCGGCTAGATGGGGTGAAATTGCTAAAACGAGACCGTATATTTCACATAGTCAAAAGAACAGGGAATTCTTTTATTTCAAAGGTAATTAGATAATACAGATAGTAGGAAAGCTGACAGTTTCACAAGGTTGAATCAGTATTTTTGTTTTAAACGATAGGTTATTCCCAGTTTTTCTCACATATTATCCAGCCCGATTGAATACCTGAAAGGTGTAGGGCCGCAACGGGCCGATCTTTTAAAAAAGGAACTCAACATATTTACATTTGGCAACCTGCTGGAACATTTCCCTTTCCGGCATGTAGACCGCACCAAAGTGAATCTAATAAAAGATCTGTCACCGCAAATGGAGTATGTACAGGTGGCAGTGGTTGTTGTAAGTATGGAAGTGATTGGTCAGCGACAGGGAAAAAGACTGGTAGCTGAAGTAAAGGACAAAACAGGAACTATGGAACTAACCTGGTTCCAGGGGTTAAGCTGGGTGCAAAAAGCTCTTGAAGTGGGACAGTCATATTTAGTTTATGGCAAACTAAGTTTTTATAATGGGCAACCGCAGATCATACATCCGGAAACAGAATTGCTGAAAAAAGACCAGCAAGCCGGTAAAACCTTTCTGGAACCAGTTTATTCTACAACTGAAAAATTAAAGGCAAGAGGATTAGGCGGAAGGCAGCTCGGAAAACTGACTCAGTTATTAATGGGAATGGTGAATGAAAAAGATGTGCCGGATAATCTGCCTGAATATATTCTTCAAAATTTGAAACTAATAAGCCGGTTTAAAGCCTACAGGCAGATACATTTTCCCCAAAACAATGATGAATATAATGAAGCAGTAAAAAGATTGAAGTTTGAAGAACTTTTCCTGGCACAGTTAAGAATGAATATGCTTCGTAGCAACAGGCACCGCTTTTCCAAAGGCATGGTATTTGAAAAAGTTGGTGATCTGTTTAATTCATTTTACAGCGACCACCTTCCATTTGAGTTGACCGGCGCACAGAAAAGGGTAATAAAAGAAATAAGAAACGATACAGCAAAGGGTAAACAAATGAACCGATTGCTGCAAGGTGATGTAGGCAGCGGCAAAACGATTGTAGCTGTGCTTTGTATGCTGCTTGCTGCCGATAATGGTTTTCAATCATGCCTGATGGCACCCACAGAGATATTGGCTCAGCAGCATTTTCAAAGCATCAGTTCTTTATTGGAAAAAGTAAATGTAAGGGTCGCTTTACTGACCGGCTCTGTAAAAGCTGCGGCAAGAAAAAAAATAATAAAAGAACTGGAAGAAGGAGAACTTACAATCCTTATTGGCACACATGCCGTAATTGAAGAAACAGTTCAATTTAAAAACCTGGGTATTGTGATCATTGATGAACAGCACCGGTTTGGTGTGGCACAACGGGCAAGAATGTGGGAAAAAGCAGAAATACCACCACATGTATTGGTGATGACGGCAACACCTATTCCCCGAACATTGGCAATGACTGCCTATGGCGACCTTGATTACAGTGTGATTGACGAATTACCACCGGGTCGGCAACCTGTTACCACTGTTCATCGTTATGAATCGCAACGGAGCAAAGTGATGACATTTATCAGGGAAGAAATAGATAAAGGAAGACAGGTCTATATTATTTTCCCGCTGATAGAAGAAAGTGCAAAACTGGACTATGAGAACCTGATGCAGGGCTACGAAAATGTAAAGGCTTATTTCCCCGAACCAAAATACTGGATAAGTATGGTGCATGGCCGTCAACCAGCTGCACAAAAAGAACTAAATATGAAAAGATTTGTTGATAAGGATACGCAGATAATGGTATCTACCACCGTTATAGAAGTAGGGGTAAATGTGCCAAATGCAACAGTGATGGTGATCGAGAGCTCAGAAAAGTTCGGGTTGTCGCAATTACACCAGCTGAGGGGAAGAGTGGGTCGTGGTGCTGATAAAAGCTATTGTATATTATTGTCTGGCTCCAAATTAGGTAACGATGCAAGAGAACGCATTCGTATCATGACATCAACCAGCAACGGGTTTGAGATTGCAGAAAAAGATCTTGAATTAAGAGGGCCGGGTGATATTGAAGGAACAAAGCAAAGTGGTGTCTTAAACTTTAAGCTGGCCAGTTTAGTCCAAGACCGGCAAGTTTTAGAATTGGCAAGAAATATGGCAGCAGATCTGCTGAATAATGATCCTGACCTTGTTTCGGCAGAAAATTTGCAGCTAAAGAAATTCCTTCAGCATCAGAAAGGCCCGGTTTCATGGAGTAAAATCTCATAGCATAAACAGCTATAATTACGGAAATGGAAAATATTACTATGAAAAGACATTTCTTAACACAAGTTTTCAATCCGTTTCCGGATAAAATTGGTTATTTTAAAGCAAAGAATAAATTGTTGAAATCATTTACCCTTTTTGTTGCGGCCCTTATTAATTGTTCAGCCCTGCTGGCACAGGGAAATATTGAGTTTGTTGAAAATAAAGGACAGTGGGATAGTCAGGTGCAGTTCAAAGGAACTGTAAGTAATGGTACTTTTTTTCTCCGGAATACCGGGTTTACAGTTGTACAGCACAATCCAGCCGACTATACCAACGTTGCAAAATTTCTGCATGGTGTAAATCCTGATGGTTCTGCGGTAACACCTACTGATAAGATGATAGTAAGGTCTCATGCTTGGAACGTAGATTTTATCGGTGCAGCAACCAATATCAAGTCAAA
>CAYVSH010000008.1:0-42864 GCA_964453625.1 uncultured Chitinophaga sp. | reverse complement strand
GGATTGGCAGGATTTATCTTTTGTGAAAAAGATTGAAGGAAAAATAAAAGACTTGTTATGATCAGAAATGCTTTATGCTTCATGGTGTTCATTTCGCCGTTACACTGACGAGATTATTGTATAACAGGTTTGATGTTTAATTAATCCATGTAAAACTAATTAAAGAAAGTTTAGGGAAATGTGAAGAATCAGGTAGAAATAAAAAAGTTTAGATAGTAAATTATTCTGCTGTCCTCAGTATCTTCTCCATTTTTCTGCCTTTGGCGAGTTCATCTACCAGTTTATCGAGGTAACGTACCTTTTGTGTCAGCGGATTTTCTATTTCCTCTACCCGGTATCCGCAAATAACACCGGTTATAAGTTTTGCATCGGGGTTCAGCTTTGCATTTTTAAAGAAGGTTTCAAAGCTTACTTTTTTATCAATCTGTTCCTGCAGTCTCTTTTGGTTGAAACCGGTAAGCCACTGGATCACTTCATCCAGTTCTTCTTTTGTACGGCCTTTCTTTTCTACTTTCGTTACATACATTGGATATACGGAAGCAAAGGTCATATTGGCGATGCGCTGGTCATGTGATGCTGTGCTTTTCATATGGTAATAAAGTTAGCTGATCCATTTGAAAATAGCTATAAACAAGGATTAGTTTTCAAATTGATAAAGGGGTTTATCCAGATTGATGTATTCTCAATTATTGAGTGAAATGGTTTGTTTTACAACAATCCAAGTAAGCCAATTAATGCTATAATTTAAATTCTGAATATTATCACTGCCACCCGCCTTCAGGCATTTCTTTAGGCTGTGTCATACTAAACCAGTTGCCGCAGCCATCAAATACCACAGCTTCTATTCCATAAAATTGTTCTTTGGGTTCTCCTTTAAACTTTACACCTTTTGATTTCAGTTCTTCATAAGTGGCCATACAGTCTGGCGTATGGAACACACCGGCACCCATAATGCCTTTTTCAAGTAATAATTTATAAGCTGCAATAGACTCTTCATCCAAACCATCAGGACTTGTTTCACTCTTCAGCATACTGGGATGCAATATGGGCATCAATACAATTTCAAGATCAGGCTGATCAGGCGGATTTAAAGTAAGCCAACGAAACCCATTTTCCATGGTGGCATCTGTATTTACTTTAAAACCCAGAATGTTTACATAGAAGTCGTAAGCTTTATCCTGGTCGAGTACAAACAGCGAAGTGTGAGATAGCTTTGTTATCATGGTCTTTGATTTAGAAACTAAAAGTAATAAGGAAAAGGGAGAGAGGGTTATTGGATCTTGCTTTTTTTAGAGAATGGAGAAAGGAAAGAGGAAAGAGGAAAGAGGGAATTTATGACTACATAGTAAACTTGTATTGCTCAATAAAACAATGCGGAATGAATTTCTTAGGCTGTTCTTTCATAAGTCTCTTTTTAAGCCAGGCGATATTGCGGTAGTACTGCGGTGAATAGCCGCTTTGTCTTCTGAATAGTGAACTGAAAGAAGTCAGACTTTCAAACCCGATGATATTACATACATCGGTAACACTGATACCTTCTTTCGCCAATAAAAGTTTGGCTGCTTCCAGTCTTGTGGTCGTTAGATATTGATGTGGTGTTTTTTTATAGATATGTGTAAACAAACGGTGAAAATGAAAACGGGAAAGGAATGCCTGTTTGGAAATCTGTTCCAGGTCTATTGACTCATGATAGTGTTCGTCAATATAAAGTTTGGCGGAAACAATACGTTGATAAATATCAGGAGTAAGCATTTGCATAAACTATTTGTTTTTTAACCAGCAACTAGTAACCAGTAACCTCTCTAAATATTCCTCGGGTTCTTCCATTGCTTACTCAGCCGTTCAATTGTTCCGTCAACCCGTTCTTTTCTTGTTTCTTCTCGTTTAGCTGTTATGATCCATTCTATGTATTCTTTTTTATTGGTAAACGAAAGTGAGTTGAAATAATCAGCAGTTTTTTTATTTTTCTTTAATGCAGCAGCCATATCATCCGGCAGTTTCACTTTTTTGGTTGTTGGGTTCACCCAATTGAATATCTCTCTTAGTTTTGGTTTGGCTTCTTTCTTTTTGTCTGCATCCGTTTTTGGACGGAAGCCAAAAGTGGACCATGTATCATCAAACGAGATGAGACTAATCCATGTCAGTTTATCACCTTCGGCCAGTAAGCAATCCCATCCTTTATCCCTCGTCAGGTCGGTTTGTATTTTGGATGTCCCTTTCGGGTAATACACCCACACTATGATTCCGGATTTTACCAGTTTCATCACTTTGCTCATTTCTTTTTCCAGTTGTGCTTTATTATATACAAACCAATGTACCTGGTCGTACTCCTTTCCGGAGGTTACTATTTTAACTCTTGGGGGTAAACCCACTAATCCTTTTTTAAAATTAGCTGGTGCATTTATTGCAAGCAACTGATACTTTGCTTTTATCTTCAACTTATCTGAAACAGAATTTGCCATATTTTTTATTTAACTGTTATATTGGAATACAGCATATAAATACAGACCTTTAAGGTTGAAATGAAATTGCCCGTTAAATTAATATTATTAGTCCTGCTGTTGAGCACTTCAACAGGAATTTTTGCGCAAATTCCAACAGATGTACCCCCAAAAACAACTGAAGCTGATGTAAAAGCTTATAAAGAGGCTAAAAAGCAGGAAGAAGCCCGAATGAAAGCAGAGGAGAAAAGACGGGAAGAGATAAAGAAAATGCTGGAAGCACAATCCAAATCTGAAAGTAACCAGAAAAAAGCAACCGAATCTTATGCTGCTGCTGTGCATGCAAAAGCAGAATCCTTTTATTCGGCTGCTATAGGCCAGATCAATGTTAAGCATGTAAACTGGATAAAAGAAAATGCCAAAAAGATCAACGAAAAGAACCTCGATGACCTATCCATTAAGATAATGGCCAACTTTTATGGAAAGAACCAGGGATTGGGTGAAGCCGATATTGAAGGGTTGCTGGTTTTATTGCTACAGGAATCGTATGTTATGGCTAAGAATGATTATCGCAGTTCGTATAACCAGTTATCAGAAAATGCCAAAAAGAAATATTCATTGACAACTGTGCAAAGGTTACTTGATGACAGCAGCTATATTCCGGATCAGCAACAGCTTGACTCGATCAACCTGCTTATTGCCAATAATACAACCTCTGATAAAAAGATCAGTATCATTTCACCTCCATCTGTTACTAAAGTGATTTCACCCGAAGCTGCTCCAAAAAATGAAATGGCATCCCGGAAAATGCCTGAGAGTGTCACAACTGTTTCAAACATTTCATTAACTAAAACAAAGCTTGCAGAAAGCATTGAAGAACTTACAAAAGATAATGAGGAGCAGAACAAACGGATGCAGGAGATCGGTATCCGCCAGCAAAAAATTACCCAGATGCTTTCAAAAATGGTAAACCAGGTCACTGATTCGCAGGATAAGATCATCGAGAACCTGAAGTAGAAACTCATCTCAATTACCTAATTCTCTTTGTTTCTGTACCTCGATGGCTTTTAAAACCTGCCATTTTTGCACCTTTTCCCCCGTCGGCATAATCATTGACCTTTTACGACGAAAACATTAAAAAATACACACATGGGAAAGATAATTGGAATAGACTTAGGAACCACCAATAGCTGTGTTTCCGTAATGGAAGGTGGCGAACCGGTGGTAATTGCTAACGACGAGGGTCGCCGTACAACCCCGTCCATTGTGGCTTTTCTTAAAAACGGTGAACGTAAAGTGGGTGATCCTGCCAAAAGACAGGCCATCACAAACCCGCAGAATACTATCGCTTCGGTAAAGCGTTTTATGGGCCGCAGGTTTGATGAAGTAACCGAAGAGATCAGCCATTGGAGCTATAAAGTGGTAAAAGGTGACAATAATACCGTTCGTATTGACATAGATGGCAGGTTATATACTCCGCAGGAGATCAGTGCTATGGTACTGCAGAAGATGAAAAAAACGGCTGAGGATTACCTTGGCCAGGAAGTTACCGAAGCAGTAATTACTGTGCCTGCTTACTTCAACGATTCGCAACGCCAGGCCACCAAAGAAGCTGGTGAAATTGCGGGCCTTACTGTAAAAAGAATTGTAAACGAACCAACCGCAGCCGCATTGGCTTACGGCCTGGATAAAGGAAAACATGACCAAAAGATAGCTGTGTTCGACCTCGGTGGTGGTACATTCGATATATCTGTGCTTGAATTAGGCGACGGTGTATTCGAAGTAAAATCAACCAACGGTGATACACACTTAGGTGGTGATGACTTTGATAAAGTGATCATGGATTGGCTGGCTGATGAATTTAAAAATGATGAAGCCATTGATTTGCGCAAAGACCCGATGGCCTTACAGCGTTTGAAAGAAGCATCTGAAAAAGCTAAGGTGGAACTTAGTTCTTCTTCAGAAACTGAGATCAATCTTCCATACATCACAGCAGTGGACGGAGTGCCAAAGCACCTTGTTAAAAAATTAAGCCGTGCAAAATTTGAACAGCTTGCTGATAATTTATTTGCCCGCTGCCTGAAGCCTTGTGAAGCTGCATTGAAAGATGCAGGATTGAATGCATCACAAATTGATGAAGTGATACTGGTAGGTGGATCAACAAGGATTCCGAAAGTACAGGAGATCGTAGAAAAGTTCTTTGGTAAAAAACCAAACCGCAGTGTGAACCCGGATGAGGTAGTAGCTATCGGTGCTGCAATACAAGGTGCGGTAATGACGGGTGAAGTAAAAGATGTATTGCTGTTGGACGTTACACCGCTTACACTGGGTATTGAAACAATGGGTGGTGTGTTAACACCGCTAATTCCTTCTAATACAACGATACCAACAAAGAAATCAGAAGTGTTCAGTACGGCGAGTGATAACCAGCCGGGTGTTCAGATACATGTACTGCAGGGAGAAAGAAGTATGGCGAAGGACAACAAGAGCCTTGGTATCTTCAACCTGGATGGAATACCACCGGCACCAAGAGGTGTACCACAGATCGAAGTAACATTTGATATTGATGCAAATGGTATCTTACATGTAACTGCAAAAGATAAAGGAACAGGTAAAGAGCAGAAGATACATATTGAAGCTGGCTCTGGTTTAAGCAAAGAAGAAGTGGAAAAGATGAAAGCAGAAGCAAAGGCCAATGAAGAAAACGATAAGAAAGAAAAGGAAAAAGTAGAAAAGCTGAACCAGGCCGATAGCCTGATCTTCCAGACAGAGAAACAACTGAAAGAATACGGTGATAAGATACCGGCTGAAAAGAAAACGGCTATTGAATCTGCAGCAGAGCAATTAAAAGAAGCTCATAAAGGACAGGACTTAACAGCAATTGACACAGCGATGGCTGCTCTTAATGCTGCATGGACAGCCGCCAGTGAGGATATGTATAAAGCCACACAAGATGGTGCTGCCGGTGCAGAAGGACAACCTGGTGCAGATGCTGGAAAACAAACTGCTGATGCGACAGCTGGTGGAGATGATGTTACGGATGTGCCGTACGAGGAAGTGAAGTAAGACGTTGATTTGTTTGAATAAATGATTAATTTGACAGCCCCTGCAACAATGCAGGGGCTTTTCTTATTCCCCGCTGAGTCTCCTTTCATATAGCTTCCGAGCCGATGTCTGGGTCAGAAGTAGATATTACTAAAACAAATTATTCGACCCGACCCGGCGATATTAAATTTTAGTTCTGCGGAAACTGAAATAAAACAAAAAAGTATTATGATATAGTGCTGTTCATAATTTTACAGCAAGAGCATGAATACAGGAAACAGTGCCATTATAGGCATATCTTTGTTTACTTATGGGAAACAAAGATGGGAAGAAATTTTCCGGAACCATAAATATAATTCACTAACCTTAAATTTAATTTTATGCCAAAGAAGAACGCTGAACCCAGAAAGAATAAACCTACAAAAAAGAAAAGTTCAGCACAAAAGAAAGCGAATCCAAAGAAAAAATTACGCTAAGACGAAAATGCAAAGAGCCCGGTTAACAGCCGGGTTCATTTTCCGCCTTTGCAGGTGTTCGTTAAAAAGCATCACGCCTCGGTTGGCATCTTCTTCCACCAACCGAATATTTAAAAAGACTCCAGGAGCACTCTGCAAATCACCAACATTTTTTTTAAGATTTAATTTACAATTCTTCTTCATTTTCGCTTGTTGCTGTAAGTAATAGGCGTACATTTGCATTTCAAATCCGGGCATATAAGCAACTTGCCAGTTGACCCAATTACTCAACACTTCTTCTAACGATTTATTGATTACTGCACGGAAATTTTAATAGTCATTTATTAAACCATAATATCATGAAAATTGATGCAAGTCCATCTATTGTGCAGATGGAGCCAGAAGTATTAAACAACCTGGTAAGAGAAGTAAAAGAAACATTGGCAACAGATATTCATCTGCCTGAAGTAAAGCAACCTGTATTCACCCTTGCCGACTTGTGGAATATCCGCAAAAATGCAAGAACAGCGAACAGCAGCTTTCGAAGGTAATAGTTGACCATTAGTCTTTTTTAATTGATCAAAATGCCGGTTTATTCTTTAAATAAAAGAATACCCGGCTTTTTTTGGTTTGATACAGATGATAGTACTGTGCCAGTAAAACAAAATAGCAAGTTGCCAACGACATATTTAAAATAAAGCAGCAGGTTCTATTCGAAAGTTTTTCAGCTATTGCAGCACTTCAACAAGCGATACAATTAGCAAATAAATTAACAGGCACTTCCATCTTTAGCAGAAGTCTTTCATTTACTTTTACAAGCTTTATTAAAAGAGCATTTAACCGTATCTATGTTTTTAAAAATACTCACAGTAGCCGGACTCGCTACATTCGAAATATATGCTGCCATACCAGCAGGTTTTGCATTTGCACTTTCACCATGGGTTATTTTTATGGCGAGTACCTTCGGTGGTTTAGCCGGTGCAATCGTTGCGGCTTTTTTTGGCGATAAGATCAGGGCTTTCTTTCACAAAAGGAAATCCATAAAAGATGAAACCCAAAAACACCCTGTCATAACAAGGCTTTGGAATAAATATGGCACTGTCGGGCTTGGCATTCTGGGTACAATAACGGTAGGAGCACCCATAAGTATTGCCGTCGGTACCGGTTTAAATGTGAATATTAAAAACTTACTGGTCTGGTGTTGTGTAGGCGTTTTCATACGCTGCAGTTTGTTTACAGCCCTCGGTTATTATGGGCTTCAGTTAGTATGACAACTTTTATAGATTTTTAGGTCTTTGTTGTTTTTCAAAAAACATCATCTCTCTACTCTAAACGACTCTCACCAACAACAAGTACAGGCTTTTTCCCTTATTTAAAGCTGAAATATCCATAACCACCCATTTCTACCAATCCGGATTCGTTGTCAAAGCCCCCGAATTCATTGGCAAAGGCCCCGAATTGGCTGTCAACCAACCCGAAATCATTGGCAAAAGCTCCGAATCGGATGTCAACGAACCCGAATTCATTGTCAAAGGTCCCGAATTGGTTGTCAGGCAACCCGAATTCGTTGTCAAAGGCCCCGAATTGGCTGTCAACAGCCCCGAATTCATTGAAGTATTCATTTTTCACACCACGGCTCCATCAGAAACATCAATCTTTCACTTCCACCTTTTGCTTCCTTTTTCTAATTTCAGATCATGTTTCAATTAGAAGAAGAAGAGTTTTATAAGTTAAACCGGGATAAGTTTCCGGAAGACTTTAATGGTCTTCTCAATTCATATTTTGAATTAAGAAAAGCGTTTTACGAAACTTTGCCAGCCTTTGAAAAAACGATACACCAGGCACTGCTGCCATTAATGTTTAAGCAGTTTCCAGATTTTATAAACATTACAAGTGAAGAATTGAAGTCCCACCTTAAAACCATCAATGAGCTATTTGCTTTCGATATCTTTTGGAAGATTTTTAAGCTTATTGAATTTGATAAACAGAAAATTGGCTGGGAGAAAAAATATCCCGGGATGCAGGGGTGGAAAGAGTTTTATTGTAAACCACAGGAAGCGGATAAAGCGAAAAGATCACATTACTATCACACCACATTTGCATCAGATGAAGAGTGGCGTTTGTTCGAAGAAGAAGAAAATAAAAAATTATTGGCTTACCACCTTTGGGAACAAAACCGACAGCAGCAATTTTATGACATAGTACAGCCCTTGATCTTTCAAACTTTTCCCGATGTGCAGAATATAGAAGGCGATGCATGGGTTGTATATGCAGTAGCAGTACGGGATAATTATGAAGATTGGAAATCATTTTCAGAAAGGATCGAATCAATAATAGACTACCAGTTACCTCCCGGTAGTTTTATGTGGGACTATAAAGAATACTTGAAAGTACTCGGCGAAAAGATGAAGTTGGATAATAACAAAGCAATTGAAAGAAGGAAACGGCGAGTTGAACAAGAAATGAAGTTGTAAGTTCCTTTTCTTCCTGCTCACTATTACGCTGTTGGTGTTAAAAATCACACTCACTTTTCTCTAAGCGGCTTTCATCAGCTACTTTTTTTTAACTAGAAATCAAACTATTGAGTGAACATTTCAGCATATATTAATAGATTGTTTGGGCAGGCTTCATAATTTCTTTACCTTTTCCCCCAAATTAAAACAAACAGTTATGAAAAAACTTAGTTTCCTTTCTGCAATTGTTATCTGCAGTTTATTTGTTGCTTGTAAAAGTGAATCAGGCGGTATGTCCGAAACCGCCAAAAAGAACTTGGCTGTAAATGACTCCATTACCAAAGCCTATGAAAGAGGGGATTTTAGCAAAATGAGTGAATGGATCGCTGCGGATGCAGTAGATCATGCCGGTGAGCAGGGAGATATAGTTGGTCTTGAAAATATTGTTGCTGAAATGAAGAAGTGGAAAGAGATGATGCCGGATATGAAATCAACCATGACCCGCAGCATGGCCGATGATGAATATGTTTTTACATGGTCCAAATCATCAGGCACTATGAATGGTCAGCAAGTTGAAATGACCGGGATGGATGTGGCTAAATTCAAAGATGGTAAAGCAGTGGAGCATTGGATATATATGGATCCTAAGGAAATGATGAAAATGATGCAAACACCAACAACACCTGCAGATACTACCAAACCTCAATAAGATTTATAATAATTGTATCGGCCCGTTTCAGACGGGCCTTTTTTTGCCCGTCACTTCATTTATTATGTTTGTATAAAAGAATTAAACATGAAGAGTCTTATTGCATTGATCGCTGAACTGGAAACCGCTTTACCATTTATGATGCAAACAAACCCGTCTGTATCACAGGTTTCAGTTGGCTGGCATATAGAACATAGTTTGCTGGCCTTGGTGAAAATGATCAGTGCAACAGAACATTCTAACCCGGCAGATTTTAAAAAGAAGTTTAACTGGAAACGTACACTGGTTTTAAAGATGGGAAAAATTCCGAGAGGAAAAGCAAGAGTGCCACAATCCGTAAAGCCCGGAGATGAAATAAGTGAAGCTACGATCAATCCATTACTTGAAAAGGCAAAACAAAAAGTAGCTTTGTTTGAAACTTTAGGCAGCAATAAATATTTTACGCATCCTGTATTTGGCGATGTTAGAATTAAAACAGCACGAAAAGTAATTGCAATACATACAAAACATCATCTTGATATCATTAATGATATTTTGAAGAAGTGATTTCCGGTTTAGCTTTTTTAATAGTTGGTATAAAAAATGCTGCCGAAGCAGCATTTAATTAATAAGCAGTAAGTATCGATCGAAAAAATTAAGCGTTTCTGTTAATGCAATTCAGGTCTTCAAAAGCCACTTCCAGTCTTTTGCTGAAAGCTTCTTCTCCTTTACGCAACCAGTTCCTAGGGTCATAATGTTTCTTATTGGGCTTATCATCACCTTCAGGATTACCCAACTGGCCTTGCAGGTACGCTTCATATTTTTTATAATTATCCAGCACACCTTCCCAGAAAGCCCATTGCAGATCGGTATCAATATTCATCTTAATGGCTCCGTAACCGATGGCTTCCCTTATCTGGTTTTGTGGTGAGCCACTGCCACCGTGGAAAACAAACCAAACCGGTTTTGGACCAGTGCCCAATTCCTTTTCAATATACACCTGGCTGTTGTGTAATATCTCAGGCCGTAATTCCACATTACCCGGTTTATAGACACCATGTACATTACCAAACGCTGCTGCAACAGTAAAAAGATTTCCCACCTTGCTTAGTTCTTTATAAGAGTAAGCAACATCTTCTGGCTGTGTGTATAGTTTTGAATTCTCAACATCGCTGTTATCAACACCATCTTCCTCACCACCGGTCACACCTAGTTCGATCTCAATGGCCATTCCCAATGGTTTCATCCTTTTAAAGAATTCAACAGAGGTTGCAATATTTTCTTGTACCGGTTCTTCGCTCAGGTCAAGCATATGGGAACTGAACAGCGGTTGTTTTTTTTCTTTAAAGAATTGTTCACCGGCATCAATAAGACCACTAACCCAGGGCAACCATTTTTTTGAAGCATGGTCCGTATGAAGTATCACTGGAACACCATAATGCTTTGCTACATTATGAATATGCAGGGCACCGGATATGCCACCGGAAATATTACCTTGTAACTGATCATTCGGCATTCCTTTTCCGGCAATGAATTGTGCTCCACCGTTTGAAAACTGGATAATGACAGGAGAATTTACCTTGGCTGCTGTTTCCAGCGTAGCATTGATGGAATTGGTACCAATGGTATTTACGGCAGGTAAAGCAAATTGATTGTCTTTTGCATCTTTCAAAAGGGCTTCCAGTTCTTCACCGAACAGCACACCGGCTTTGTACTTTTTCATTGCTGAATTTAATTGTGTTTATATAAAATATAAAGATTGACTTCCTTACAAAGGTCGCTAAGATAACTGATTTGTTTTATTCTTAAACAAGGGCTGCTTAGAATCATCAGTCATTATTTTTTCCAAGGTTTTTTTGCACCAGCAGCAGGTTTTTCCGCAGGCTTTGCTTCAGGTTGGTCTTTACAATATCCCCTATGGATTGGCATTTACTGAACTGGTTGGTCTTATGATAACTGTTCAGTTCATTGATCAGCTGCTTTATTTTTTCCGGAGTGGAGATATTATCAGACTTCATGATGTCAAGCAATTCCTTAATACGATACCGGGAAGATACCAGCCGGAAAGTGATCATTGTCCGTTCTTCAAACTGGTATTGTTCTATGGACTCTTTATTCAGATGGGCAAGACTCAATGCAACAAAAGGATGATTCTCTTTAAAGAATTGCGGCAGGTACAGGTTCTTTCGTCCTTCGTATGATTGCTGATCAAAATCAATACAACGGATGCGGTACTGGTAATCTTCTATATCCGGCGTAATATCAATTACAAAATTGTAACTCCGCATATCACCCAACAATCTTACAAAACATCGTTCATTGAATTTTACAAATTCCTTGGCCAGTCGTATCTTATTTGTTTCTTCCGCATTCAGCATTTGTTTGATGTATACATCACCCGGTATTCCGGGTATATGCTCTTCTACCAATGTGTTTTCGCAGGTAAAGAATGTAATACGGTTAGGAGAGAGGATATGTTCAAGTTCTAATCCATATATACGGGACGCATCAGCTATCTTGATATAGTAATGATCATAGTTGTCGTTGAACTTGTTTACGATCCTGATACGGAAGGGGTGGGAGTTGCCAAATGTGCAGTAATCAACCCTTGCTACATCCAGGTGATTTATAAAACTAAAGTCGCCTTCGGTTTTAAGAATGGCATAGATCTTTATTAGCCCTTCTCTAATATAATTCCAGTCACGGCTGTCATACGATGTTTTTTCCCAAAGAGTATTATTCCCGTTCTTATCCTTTATCGGTGTAGACCATGTATAATTAAGCAGGTCGGTATAGGAAACAGGCAATTTCACTTCACGGCCATGTGCTTTCAGATAATGCCGAAGCAGATCATTAACCGGGTACATCGGTTTTTTCCGGGAAGGTTTATCGTCTTCCACAGCATAAATATTTTTATCAGTAATATCCATGAAGTGAATTCTGTCTAAGGTCGTATAATTTGACCGTATAGTTTTTTAAAATATACAGGTGCTTTTAATAGTCGGCTTCCGTACCAGCTAAACATTTCTCCGTCGGCCGGAAAAATCTTTGTATCGGGCAATTGAGCCTTCAATTCATCAATATGTTTTTGTCTGAAAGGAAATGGTTCAGATGAAAGCAACACTACATCCGGTTTCAATTTCTTTATCTCTTGAATGGTTGTTTCGGGATAACGGAGTTTGTTTTTAAAGATATTTTTAAATCCTGCTGCTTCCAGCATCGCATGAATAAAAGTGTCTCCACCGATTGTCATGTATGGCTTTTGCCAGATGAGATAGCAGGCAGTTATTAAAGTCTCTTTTTGGGAAAGAGATGAAAATTCATTTATGATGGCTGTTGTCATTGCTTTTGCTTTTTCTTCTTTGCCGGTTATCACTCCAATCTGTGCTATCATAGTATAAGCATCTTCGAGGTTGTTTACATCACTTACCCAGACAGGATAATACTTTTCCAATTCTTCTATATGTTCTTTTGTATTCTCTTCTTTATTGGCAATAATTAGATCAGGCTGAAGCTGATGAATAACTTCCATCTTTAATTGCTTGGTGCCACCCACTCTTGTTTTAGTTTGAAACCATTCTTCCGGGTAGATGCAAAATTTGGTGATACCGATCACTTCTTCATCCAGCCCAAGGTCAAATAACAATTCTGTTTGAGAGGGGACTACAGAGATAATTCGTTTAGGAATTTTGTGAATAGTTATTCGTCTGCCAACCTGGTCAGTATAATAAATCATGCAGCAATAAGTATTTGACTGCAAATTAGTAAAACAAAAAAATGATAACTGGAAAGGGTTGGAGAGATGTTCACCGCGCCTCCTGCTAAACAAAGTTTAGCAGGAGGGTTCCGGACTTTGAATCTTTTCATTGGATTTGGACACGGTGACACTTTGGTTTTTCTTCAAGGATGTTTGGACTTCGAACGGTTTTTCAAGGATCTTCTGGACTTCAAACGGTTTTTTCAACTGGACTTTGGATATTAACTGGTTTTCTTAGGAATTGGTTTCGGTTTCTTTAATTGGACATTGGATAATTGGAAAACAAAAATAATTGGCAAACCTTTAGTAGTAAAGAGCAAAACAACCCTATTTTAATACGTCGGTATTTACCACATTTATAGTAAAGCTTCCGTCATCAAAAAAGGGATAGCACACAAAAAATATCGTAATTATACGGAAAAAAGGCTCCGAAATCGTTGCCGGTGTTGTCTGAAATCAATAAAAATGCTTATTGCTTGTTAGTTTCCTAATGCCTGGATGACATCGTACTTGGTTACAATATGAAAATTGCCGGCTTCATCTTTAGCCAAAACAGCTCCATTTTCTTTATTGATGAGGTTACGAAGCTTCTCAACAGGTGTATCAAATGCTACTAACGGGAACGATGGTTCCAGCACTTCTTCTACTTTTGAGTTTTTTATCTCCGGGTTGTTGAATATTTTTTGAAACAGGCCGCCTTCACTGATAGCACCAAGCGGACCGCTGCCATTTATAACTGGTATTTGCTCAATATCATACTTCTTCATTAACTCTACTGCTTCAGAAACAGTTTGTGAAGGTTCAACGGTGATCAGTCTCTTCGTTCCTCTTGCACTAACTACATCACGGAAAGTTTTTACATCGAGGAAACCTCTTTCTATCATCCATTGGTCATTATAAATCTTACCAACATATCGGCTACCATGGTCGTGTAAAATACAAACCGTGACAGAATCTTTATTCATTCTGCTTTTTAACTGCATTAATCCCTGAATGCAACTACCGGCACTATACCCACAAAAGATACCTTCTTCTTTTGCCAGCTTTCTGGCCATAATGGCTCCGTCCTTATCTGTCACTTGTTCAAAATAGTCAATAACAGACATATCATAATTCTTAGGAACAAAATCTTCTCCAAATCCTTCACTTATATAAGGATGCACTTCATTCATATCTACTTCACCGGTACGGAAATATTTTGTAAGTAATGACCCATATACATCAATTGCCAGTATTTGTATGTTGGGATTTTTTTCTTTCAGGTATTGAGCTGTTCCGGTGATGGTACCGCCGGTTCCGGCTGTGCAAACAAGATGTGTGATCTTTCCATCTGTTTGTTTCCATATTTCAGGGCCAGTTGATTCGTAATGGGCTAATCGATTAGCCAGGTTATCATATTGGTTCATATGATAGGAATTGGGTATTTCCTTTGCAAGCCTGGCTGCTACACTATAATAACTTTTAGGATCCTCTGGTAAAACATTTGTAGGACAAACAATAACTTCTGCTCCAACAGCTTTAAGTATATCAGCTTTTTCTTTAGATTGTTTATCGGTAGTAACGAAAATGCATTTGTAACCCTTAACAACGGCAGCCAGCGCCAATCCCATTCCAGTGTTACCGCTTGTGCCTTCAATGATGGTGCCTCCGGGTTTTAGTTTGCCTTCCTTTTCAGCTACTTCCACCATCTTTAAAGCCATCCTGTCTTTTATAGAGTTGCCGGGGTTGAAATAGTCAACTTTTGCCAATACAATTCCCGGTACATCTTTAGTGATCTTGTTCAGTTTTATCAGTGGTGTATTACCTATTGTCTCCAGTATATTTTTTTTGATATCCATTGCAAGCATTTATGTAGCAAAGGTAAGTTTTTCGAATGAGAGGTGTTGGAAGAAATGCGACCATAAAACAAAAGCCCTACTGTAAGCAGAAGGGCTTTACCGGACTTGATGCTAATGAAAACATCAGGCTTCTTTATGGAATGTTTTTCTTTTTGTGTTCAGATAATTATCGAGTAAGAACAATCCAAGGATAACATTGATCATCATAAATACATTGACCAACTTGCTATTAAAGAACTTGCTGATATCAATATTGCCGATATTTTTTGTAATGCTGCTTTCACTTGCTGAACTCCAGTCCATCTGACCGAAGCCATATATTAAAAAACCGACAAAAAGGGCAATAAAGAAAAATCCAAGTCCCCAGATTATTTTATTGTTGATATAAGATTTCGTAGCAGGTGAAATATGCAGTTTCGATATCTCTTCCATCACATTTTTGCTGAACCGCATAGAAGGTGCTTCCAGTTCTAAAGCTTTCAATAATTCATTCACCTGCAATAATTCACTGTACTTTTCTTTCCAGGCTGCGTCTGTCTCCAGTAATTTTTCAATCACTGTTTTTTCTTCTGCTGATGCAATACCGTCAATGAAATTCCAGAGACGTTCCTCTATGTTGTGTTGTGTTTCCATACCACTACATTTTTTAATTTAAGTTTCTTACCTCTTCTACAAAATGGGTTTCCATCTTTTCCTTTAATCTTGTTCGGGCCCGGTGCAGCCTTACTTTCGCCGCATTTACTTCTATGCCTAAAATCTGTGCCGTTTCTTCCAATGATTGTTCCGCTTTATAGAATAAAGTTATGATCTGTGCATCTGCAGGGTTTAATAAACTGATAGCTTCGTTCACCATGCCGATCCTTGATTTCTGTTCCACCTGGTTCGCTTTCATTCCTGAATCCTGGTTATCGGCCATTTCAAAAACCCGTACATTGTCCAAAGAATGAATCTCCAGTTTCTTCTTTCTCAAAAAGCTGATGCAGGTATTATTAACGATGGTATAAAGCCAGGTAGTGAATTTCGATTCACCCCTGAAATCAGCCAGGTATTTATAAGCCTTTATAAATACATCCTGCGCCACCTCTTCCGCATCCTCCCTGCTTTTTACCATCCTCAGGCTGAGGGTAAATACATAGTTTTGATAGCGGTTCACCAATCCTGCATAGGCTTGTTGATTACCATTTAGCACTTGGCTAATGATTTCATTATCATTCAGTCCGGTTGACATTCTGGTAGTAAGACTACATGATAAATGATTAGGTTACAGTACAAAGTACGACAAATTGGTATTTATATATTATAGTCCAAACTGCTTTTCCGGGGCTGTAACCTGATTTGTTGATTTGAGGTCAAAGTAGGAGGTTCCAGTTTTTTAAAATATTTGTAAAAGGCTGTAACCCGATTAAAAGAACGGTTGTCATACTGGCAACAACAAAACAAATTATTAAAATATAAATTTACAATTATGAGTGGAGGAGAAGCTTTAGTACCAATTACCATGTTTGCAGGTGGCTTTGCAATGATCTTTGGTATCTATTACCTGAAAACCCGTCAGAACCTTGCGATGATCGAAAAGAATATGAACCCAAAAGAGTTTGCCAACCGGCCTGCACCGTATAAAAATCTGAAATGGGCATTACTGCTTATTGGGGCAGGTGTTGGGCTGTTCCTTGCATATTTATTAGATCAGTATGTTTTGATAAGTAGCGTTACAAAAACTGTAGTAGGTGCAAATACTTATTATGATCATAGTGATGCGAATGCTGCTATTTATTTTGCCCTGATAGCTATTGGCGGAGGCCTGGGTTTATTGGGTTCTTATAAAATGGAAAAGAAATGGTGGGATGATAATAAGGACAAAGTTTAATAAATAGTTTATTACACATATTTAAAGCAGCCTCAATAAAGGTTGCTTTATTATTTATTGATCTGTTCCACTGCTTTCTTTACCGCAGCATCGTTAGCACTTAATACCTGGTAATAGCCGTTGTTTCTCCATTTAAATCTTGCCAATTGTGCTTTCAGCCTTTCCTGCAACAATTCTTTTTCTTTGGAAGATATTTTACTGAAATCAAAACCGCCGTTGGAAGTTGCTATAAGTTGTTCCCAAAGTGGAGCAGCATTAAAGAGGCGGGTAAAGTCAGCTGCTGTTTTAAATTGATCAAGCTGTTGCTTATGCCGCAAATAATAATCATATGCTACATTGCTGAAATTATTTTCATTGAACAGCTTCACTAATTTCTGTTGCATAAGGCTTGTGTCAAGAGCTACAAAAATGTTAGGTGTTATACCTTCACCACCATATAAAGTGTCTTTGCAACTGGTAGTGTACTTTTTCCCGTTCCCATGATTTTTGATAGAATCAGGAGTCACTAATTCTCCCCGGTTATACCTGTCCCAGAGATCATCCATATAAATCTTCTTCCCTTTTTCATACGACCGCTGAATGCTTCTGCCTAAAGGTGTATAATATCTTGCAATAGTTAACCTGATTGCAGACCCGTCACTTAATGGATATTGTTCCTGCACTAATCCTTTTCCAAAAGTGCGGCGGCCAATAATGGTGGCCCTGCACCAATCCTGCAATGCACCGGCGATTACTTCACTGGCACTGGCAGAAAATTCATCTACCAGTAAAACAAGTTTCCCTTTTTCAAATAAACCAGGTCTTTTGCAGCGATATTCTCTTTTCTTATTGTTTACTCCATCGGTGTAAACGATCAGTTTGTCACCGTCCAGGAATTCGTCGGCCATGTCAACTGCTTCGTTCATAAAACCGCCGCCATTTCCCCGCAGGTCATACACCAGGCTTTGCATTCCTTGTTTCTGCAGGTCTTCCAGGGCTTTCATAAACTCCTCGTAACTGTTTTCGGTGAATTTGGTCAGCCGTATATAACCAGTTGTCTTGTCAATCATAAATGCAGCATCAACAGATGGAACCGGTATACTTCCCCGTGTAACCGTAATGGATTGCTTTTTATTTCCCCGTTCTATTTCTAAAATGGCTTTAGACCCCCGTTCGCCTCTTATATATTTTTTAATGCTGTCTGCGTCAAATCCTTTTTGGGTAAGTGATACCTGGTTTACAGATAATATTTTATCGCCAATAAACAGGCCGGCTTGTTCGCTGGGCCCTTTCGGTATTACATAAACAATGTTTACAGTATCTTTAAAAATATTGAACTCAACGCCGATCCCTTCGAAATTTCCTGCAAGGTCTTCGTTGGCCTGTTTTAAGTTTAAAGGTGGTAAATAAACAGAATGCGGATCCAGTTCAGACATCATTTCCTGTATTGCTTTGCCTTCCAGCGATGTTATATTCACTGAATCAACATACCTCAATTTTATCAGGTCAAGTGCTTCCTGCAAGGTGCCCCGATTATTTGATGCAAAAAATCCGTCTTTATTACCTCCTCTGTCATTCAATTTGTAGCCAAGGAACATTCCAATGATCAATACCACAGAAAAAATCAACGGTAACCATACCTGCAATTTTTTATTACCCATCATAAACCTTTATTGTGTAATTTGACGCAAAATAAAGGATTTGAACGGAACAGGGTTTGCGTTCATACAAAACTTCAATACTTTATGCCTGCTGTTAAATTAATTGCTGATTCCGGTGCGACAAAAGCAGAGTGGTGTTTGCTTGGTGACGGGAAAAAGAAAACTGTAATTACGCAAGGAATCAGTCCGTATTTTTTGAATACTGAACAGATAAAGGAACTCATATTAAAAGAATTAAAACCAAAGCTGAAAAATATAGAAGTAGATGAAGTGTATTATTATGGAACTGGCTGCGCCAATCCTGATAATGCAAAGTCAGTAAAGAAAGCTGTCGGAAAGGTTTTTACTGATGCAAAAATTGAAGTTAACCATGACTTGATGGCAGCCGCCAGGGCTTTATGCGGACATGAAAAGGGGATTGCCTGTATTTTGGGAACCGGATCCAATTCCTGTTATTATAATGGAAAGAGGATTGTTAAGAACAGCCCCGGGCTTGGTTATGTGCTGGGCGATGAGGGTAGCGGGGCTTATCTTGGTAAGAAAGTGATCCAGTATTACCTGTATGGAACTTTTGACTATGAGTTAAGGGGCCGTTTTGACCTGACTTATACAACTACCGTAACTGAGATCCTGGAAAATGTATATAAGAAACCATTGCCAAACCGTTACCTGGCAGGGTTTGCGAGGTTTCTTGCAGAAAACCGCGGCCATTATATGATAGAAAATATTATAGAAGATGGCCTGAATGATTTTTTCTTTAACCATCTTTGTAAGTACCGTGAGTCATGGACATTGCCTATTAATTTCGCCGGCAGTGTTGCATTTGGATTCAAGGATGTATTACAGCAACTTTGCAATAGTTATGAATTTGATCTGGGCAAGGTGATGAAAAATCCGATGGAAGGTTTAGTAGCTTATCACAGCTAAATGAATGGAATAAATGCAATTTGAAAAAATTACAGAGAAGCCGAGTCTTTACCGGCATCTCGAGAAAATGAGTTTGGGTGAATTACTGGCAAATACAAATGCAGAAGATAAAACTGTTCCTGTTGCCGTTGAAAAGGCAATTCCGCAAATTGAAAAACTGGTAGAAGCTGTAACAGACAAGATGCTGATGGGCGGCCGTTTGTTTTATATCGGTGCCGGTACCAGCGGAAGATTGGGAATTCTGGATGCCAGTGAATGTCCGCCAACTTACGGTGTTCCTTATGGTTTGGTGATCGGCATTATTGCCGGAGGCGAGAAAGCAATAACTATGGCAGTTGAAAATGCTGAAGACGATAAAGAACAGGGCTGGAAAGACTTGTTGAAATATGATGTAACAGATAAAGATGTTGTGGTTGGTATTGCCGCCAGCGGAACAACCCCCTACGTAATTGGTGCTTTAGAAGAATGTCGTAAAAGAAAGATCATAACCGGAAGTATTGCATGCAATCCGGGTTCCCCGGTTAGTGCTGCATCTGATTTCCCAATTGAAGTTGTGGTGGGACCCGAGTTTGTTACCGGTAGCACCCGAATGAAAAGTGGAACAGCGCAGAAACTGGTCTTGAATATGATCTCTACCACAGTAATGATACAACTGGGAAGAGTAGAGGATAATAAAATGGTGAATATGCAGTTGACCAATGAAAAACTGGTGGACAGGGGAACCAAAATGCTGATGGAAAGAATTAATGAAACGGATTATGAAAAAGCAAAAGAACTTCTTCTTAAATATGGCAGTGTAAAAAAAGCTGCAGATTCTTTTTCAAAATGATTGACAGTTCCAATATTTCTGTATATATTGTGCATCTGATAAAATAAAGTGAAACAACACTTCACACATATCAATCTCTCCTCTTTTGTAATGGGTTCCATTACTACGACAACATTTACAACTCCGCTTTAGCGGAGTATATTACCATATCATCATTGGGCTTATTGCTACACGAAGAAGGATAACTTCTTGTAATTATTCCTAAATCATTTTTTTTATTTTAATCAGTAGTACATGCAGGTTTTGAAATTCGGAGGCACTTCAGTAGCCAATGCCGGAAATATTAAGAAAGTAATTGAAATTGTAAAACAGTCATCGCAAAATGAAAGAACGATTGTGGTAGTTTCAGCATTGGGCGGAGTAACAGATCTGTTGCTGAATGCAGCTTCAATGGCCGAAAACGGAAACGAAGACTATAAAGAAAAACTTACTGAATTTGAGCAAAGACATCTTGAAGCAGTGAAGCAGTTAATTCCTGTAGCACAACAAAGTCAGTTGCTTAGCCTGGTAAAGAAAAGTTGTAACGAACTGGAAGATATTTGTAACGGTATTTTTTTGTTGGGTGAATTAACAGCAAGGTCAAGAGACCGTATCAGCAGTTATGGTGAATGGATATCTTCCCAAATCATTGCTGCCGCATTTAATGCCAATAATGTAGCAGCTGCCTGGAAAGATTCAAGGGAACTTATTGTTACCAACTCTGTGTTTACAGCGGCTGAAGTTGATTTCAAGGAAACGGAAAGTAAGATCAAAGGTTACTATAATTCACAGTCAGCTTCAATTATAATTGTACCGGGATTTATTGCTATTGATAAAAATGGAATTACCACTACATTAGGAAGAGGTGGTTCCGATTATACAGCGGCCATTATTGCTTCTGCATTGTTTGCAAAAAAACTGGAGATATGGACAGATGTAAGTGGAATGATGACTGCTGATCCAAGACTGACGAATAATGCCCGTATCATTCCGAATATTTCCTACCAGGAAGCTATGGAATTATCACACTTTGGGGCTAAGGTGATCTATCCGCCAACTATTCAACCGGTAATGAATAAAGCGATACCGGTTTGGATCAAAAATACATTTGCCCCTGAAGATGTAGGTACATTGATAGAATCCAAAAGCTCTTCCAACGGAAATATTGTCCGGGGTATTTCAAGCATCAATAATATTGCTTTGATAAGTTTAGAAGGAAGTGGTATGATCGGTATTCCCGGTTTCTCCAAAAGACTGTTTGAAGCACTTAGCAATGAAAAGATAAATGTCATTCTTATCACACAAAGTTCTTCTGAACATTCTATTTGTGTGGGTATTGATGCGAAAGATGCAGGAAAGGCTAAGCTGGCAATTGACGCAACTTTTTTAAATGAAATTGCTTTACAAAAAGTTGAACCGTTGAAAGTGGAAGCAGACCTTTCTATTGTTGCGTTGGTTGGCGAGAATATGAAGAACCATACTGGTATCAGTGGCAGAATGTTCAGTGCAATGGGAAGAAACGGAGTGAATATCAGGGCCATTGCACAAGGTTCTTCTGAAAAAAATATATCAGCTGTAATATCCACGAGGAATGTAAAAAAAGCGATAAACGTATTGCATGAAGAATTCTTTGAAACAACTTTTAAACTGGTCAACCTTTTTATTTCCGGAACAGGCAATGTAGGAGGTAAGTTGATTGCTCAGATCAATCAACAGGCAGAATTCTTAAAAGAGAGAATGAATCTGCAACTGCGAATCGTTGGATTGACCAACAGCCGGAAAATGATCATTGATGAAGAGGGAATTGAACTCAACAGCTGGAACGAAAAACTTGATGGCGGAATGCCGGCAAGTTTGCAGGGATTTGTAGAAGAGATCATCAACCGAAACCTCCGCAACTCTATTTTTGTTGACATTACTGCAAATGATAAAGTAGCTGCTGTATATGATCAGTTACTTGAAAAAAGTATTGCTGTGGTTGCCTGTAATAAAATAACGGCATCTTCTGCATATTCAAACTATAAAAAGATCAAAGACCTGGCAAGAGAATACAATAGCCAGTTCTTATTTGAAACAAATGTAGGTGCCGGTCTTCCTGTTATTGCTACGCTGAACGACCTGGTGCATAGTGGCGACAGGGTGCATAAGATACAGGCAGTTTTAAGCGGAACATTGAATTTCGTATTTAACAATTATGACGGCACCAGAAAGTTTGCTGATGTTGTGAAGCAGGCGCAGGACGAAGGCTATACCGAACCTGATCCAAGATTAGACCTTGGAGGTACGGATGTAATGCGAAAGATCATGATATTGGCGAGGGAAGCCGGTGAGAAAATAGAAATGGAAGATATTACCAACAATTCCTTTATGCCACCAGCCTGTATGCAGGGAACGGTTGAAGATTTTTACAATGAAATGGCAAAGGAAGAAAACCATTTTAAAAAATTACTTGATGAAGCAAATGCTGCCGGCTGTAAGCTAAAATTTGTTGCTTCATTTGATAATGGAATGGCTTCAGTCGGGTTACAGCATATTGATCCCAAACATGACTTATATCATTTATACGGAAAAGATAATGTTGTGCTATTTTACACCGACAGGTATGCAGAGCAACCCTTAGTAGTAAAGGGTGCTGGTGCCGGTGCAGAAGTAACAGCCAGCGGTGTATTTGCAGATATTATAAGAGCCAGCAAAGCATAAAAAATGAAGAAAGTAACAGTCCATAGTCCGGGAACAGTGGCAAACCTTGTATGCGGTTTCGATATATTAGGATTGGCTTTGTCAGAACCTTATGATATCATGGAAGTGACTTTGATTAATGAACCAACAGTCATTATTCATAACAAAGACAAGTATGATCTTCCTACAGAAGCTGAAAAGAATGTTGCTGGAGTTGTTTTGTTATCAGTAATGGAAAGAATGGAAAACAAGATCGGTTTTGAAATTACAATTGACAAACACATCAAACCCGGAAGTGGTATTGGCTCCAGTGCTGCCAGTGCGGCTGGAGCAGCAGTTGCTGCCAATCATTTGTTGGGAAATATTTTTTCCTCAGACGAAGTGGTGCAGTTTGCCATGAATGGAGAAAAGCTGGCTTCCGGTGTAAAACATGCAGACAATATTGCTCCGTGCATTTTAGGTGGTGTCAGCCTGATCCGTTCCATTCATCCATTGGATATTGTTCCTCTTTCCTCTCCTGATCTGTATGTGACCATTGTGCATCCTCAGATAGAAGTAAGAACATCAGATGCCAGGCAAATTCTTCGTCAGCAGGTTTACCTGAAAGATGCCATAAGGCAATGGGGAAATATTGCTGGTCTTGTTACGGGATTTCTTAAGAATGACGCTGACCTGATCGGCCGTTCACTGGAAGATGTCATCATTGAGCCGGTAAGAAGTATTTTGATTCCGGGATTTGATGAAGTAAAAATAAAATGCAAAGAAGCCGGGGCATTAGGAGGAGGTATATCAGGTTCTGGACCATCTATGTTTATGCTGAGCAAAGATAAAAGAACAGCTGAATCAGTTGAAGTAGTTATGAAGGAAGTATATGAAAGAATCGGAATAGAATATAACACCTATGTAACGACTATTAATAAAAAAGGGGTAGAAATAATGAGCTAAATATTCAATAAACAATTTTCAATACTCAAAAATCAGTGAATTACTATAGTACAAATAAACAATCTCCGATAGTTGACTTTAAAGAGGCGACAATAAAAGGACAGGCGCCGGATAAGGGATTATATTTTCCTGAAGTGATTCCGCAAGTTGATAAAGAGCTTCTCAAAGAAATTGAGAGTATTTCGAATAAAGAGATTGCATTCCGGGTTATCAAACCTTATGTTGGAAATGTAATAGACGAATCAACACTTTATCAGATCGTAACTGAAACTGTAAGTTTTCAAATTCCATTGGTAAAAGTGAATGAGAAAATATCATCACTTGAACTATTCCATGGGCCAACACTGGCATTCAAAGATATTGGTGCCAGATTCATGAGCCGTTGTCTTGGTTATTTCTTGGGCCGAAACTCAGTTAAGGGACTGAACCGTAAAGTAACAGTTCTCGTCGCCACTTCCGGTGATACAGGGGGTGCTGTTGCCAACGGTTTTTATGATGTAGAAGGTGTGGATGTCATAATTCTTTATCCTTCCGGGAAAGTAAGTCCTGTACAGGAAAAACAACTGACCACACTGGGAAAGAATATTAAAGCATTGGAAGTGCAAGGGACTTTTGATGATTGCCAGCAAATGGTGAAGCAGGCTTTTACAGATACGGTGATAAATGAAAAATTATTTCTTACCTCAGCTAATTCGATAAATGTAGCAAGGTGGTTGCCACAACAGTTCTATTATTTCTTTGCATATAAGCAATGGAAAGAAAAGAATGAACCACCGGTTATTTCAGTACCTAGTGGGAATTTTGGGAATATCTGTGCCGGAATTCTTGCTATGCATTCGGGTTTACCAGTCAGGCATTTTATTGCAGCCTGCAACGCCAATGATGTTGTTTCGGAATACCTGGAATCGGAAAAGCTTCTCCCAAAGAAAGCTGTTTCAACTTTATCCAACGCAATGGATGTAGGAAACCCGAGCAATTTTGTACGGATATTAGAAATATTTCATTATCAATTTCCGGAGCTTAAAAGTAAACTAAGTTCTTATAGTATTTCTGATAAAGAAACGATAGAAACAATTGCTGAAGTTTATCAGAAGGAAAAATACACACTTGATCCGCATGGAGCAGTTGGATATTTATCGTTGCAACGATATTTGAAAGAACATCCGGCAAGTAGTGGAATTTTTCTGGAGACGGCACATCCGGTAAAATTTCCGGAGGCAGTAGAATCGTCTATTGGAAAGGCAGTTGAAATTCCCGAATCAGTAAGATCAATTATGAAGTCAGAGAAAAAAAGCATTTTGATAAGAGCAGATTTCTCAGAATTGAAAGACTTTTTATTACAATAATTTTTCCTTACTCATTCTCCCCGTTACTCATTTTTACTCTTAGCTTATATTTGCAGCGAAGCGATAGGCTATGCAAGACATTGAACCCTTTTATAACTGGCAGCATATTTACATAAGTGAGGAAGACGAAAGATCGCCATTCTTTGGGAGAACTTATTCTCAGTTTGAATACTCACTCACTGTTTACAATTACTATATCCATCCGCAATGGGATGATTTTGGAAGCCGGACACTTTACCTGAAAGTATTGATAGCAGACTATGATGAAAAGTATGCTGTGATAGAAATGATAGGAGAGTGGAATGATGCTATTGAGAATGATATCATGGAACTGAAAAGGGAAGTACTGGAAAAATTTATGGATGAAGGTATTTTCAAATTCATCTTTATCACTGAAAATGTATTGAACTTTCACAGTGATGGAAAGGAGTATTATGAAGAGCTGTTCGAAGAAGTCACCGATGAAAAGGGTTGGATAGTTTGTTTAAATATGCCCGAACAAACCCAGTATGATTTTAAACATGCCCGGCTAAACCAATTTGTAGAACTGATGGAACTGGATAACTGGAGAATCTATAAACCATTTCACTTATTTAAAAAAATAGACGCTGAAGTAATGAACAGACTGGAAGAATAATCCAGCTATAATGATTGAACTTTTCATTGAAATCTTTTGTTATAATTTGGGATTCGGATAGTACTTTTGCACATATTGATTACATCTAAGAAAGATTTATATGAAATGGTCTGAACTGTTTACTTCTTCGATTGGCAAAAAGTGGATAATGGCGTTGACGGGTATTTTTCTGATTCTTTTCCTGATTGTACATGTAAGTTTAAACGCTACCATCTGGGCAAATGATGGGGGTAAAATGTTTGAAGCTGGGGCTCATTTCATGGGTTCCAATATAGTTCCCCGAATCTTAGAGGTTGGATTGATGGCAGGAATTATTTTACACATTATACAAGGATTAATGCTGGAGTTTCAAAACCGCAGCAAAAGAAAAAAGGGATATGCTGTATCGATGGGTAACAAGGGCAGCAAATGGTATAGCCGCAGTATGGGTCTATTAGGAACATTGATATTGTTATTCCTGATCATGCACCTTGTACATTTTTGGGTTCCTAACAGAAGTAACCAGGGTTGGTTATTAGGCCCGGAAATTTCCTTATACGAAAAAATGAAAGAAGTATTCCAGGTCGGCTGGGTGGTAATATTATATGTGCTGGGATGTATTTCATTGGCATGGCACCTGGTGCATGGCTTTCAAAGTGCTTTCAGAACTATTGGTGTGAGCAATAAAAAATATTTAAGCATGTTGAATGCAATTGGAATTGGATTTTCGATCATCGTTCCGCTTGCATTTGCATTGATGCCTGTTAGTTTTTATTTAGGTTGGATCAGTTAAATAATTCGATAATTAGCCAATTTGACAATTTGACAATTATTGTCGTTTGGTAATATAGAAGAAATTAATTGTCGAATTATCAAATTATCAAATCGTCAAATTGATATGTTGAATTCAAAAATTCCTGCCGGAAAATTAGAAGATAAATGGACAGAATATAAAGGCCATTGCAAATTGGTGAACCCGGCTAACAAAAGAAAGTTAGAAGTTATTGTTGTTGGTACTGGTTTGGCAGGAGCTTCTGCTGCTGCGTCGCTGGGAGAACTGGGTTATAAAGTAAAAGCATTTTGCTTCCAGGATTCTCCACGCCGGGCACATAGTATAGCTGCACAAGGCGGTATCAATGCAGCTAAGAATTACCAGAATGATGGGGATTCAACATTCCGTTTGTTTTATGATACTATCAAAGGAGGTGATTACCGTGCAAGAGAAGCGAATGTGCATCGCCTGGCGGAAGTAAGTACAAACATAATTGACCAGTGTGTGGCACAAGGTGTGCCATTTGCAAGAGAGTATGGCGGATTGCTGAGTAATCGTTCTTTCGGTGGTGTACAGGTGAAAAGAACTTTTTATGCTGCCGGACAAACCGGTCAGCAGTTATTGATAGGAGCATACCAGGCGTTGGAGAGGCAAGTGGCGTTGGGTAATGTGGAAATGTATAGCCGACATGAAATGCTGGATGTAGTGATGATTGATGATAAGGCAAGAGGAATTATTTGCCGCAACCTGGTAACAGGTGGATTGGAACGTTTCTTTGGTCATGCTGTATTGCTTTGTACCGGTGGATATGGGAATGTATTTTATTTATCTACCAATGCGATGGGCAGTAACGTTACCGCAGCATGGAAAGCCCATAAGAAAGGAGCCATGTTTGGTAATCCTTGCTTTACACAAATTCACCCAACATGTATCCCTGTTAGCGGCGACCATCAGTCGAAGTTGACATTGATGTCAGAGTCTTTAAGAAATGATGGACGTATCTGGGTGCCAAAGCAAAAGAACGATACAAGAAAAGCCAATGATATTCCGGAAGAAGAAAGGGATTATTATCTGGAAAGAAGATACCCTGCATTTGGAAACTTAGTACCAAGAGATGTGGCATCAAGAGCTGCAAAAGAAAGATGTGATGCTGGTTATGGTGTTGGAACAACTAAGCAAGCAGTTTACCTTGATTTTAAATACAATCTCATCAACAAATACGGAAAGGCGGAAGCGAATAAACAGGGGATTGAAAATCCTGATACAGAAACGCTGATCCGTCTGGGAAAAGAAGTGGTGAAAGAAGAGTACGGTAATCTATTCGATATGTATGAAAAGATAACCGGAGAAAATCCATACGAAGTGCCAATGCGGATTTATCCTGCAGTGCATTACACAATGGGTGGCCTTTGGGTGGATTATGAATTGATGACAAATGTAAAAGGTCTGTATGCATTAGGTGAAGCAAACTTTAGTGATCATGGCGCAAACCGTTTAGGAGCATCTGCATTAATGCAAGGCTTGGCCGACGGATATTTTGTGATTCCATATACAATCGGTAATTATCTGGCAGATGAAATAAGTGTAAAGCCAATTCCAACAACTCATGAAGCATTTGAACAAGCAGAAAAAGCAGTGAGAGACAGAATAGAAACGCTGATGAACATTAAGGGAAAACAAACGGTTGAAAGTTTCCACAAACGTTTGGGAAAAATCATGTGGGAAAAATGTGGTATGGCCCGCAATGCACAAGGTTTGACAGAAGCGATTGCTGAAATTCAGCAATTGAAAAAAGAATTCTGGAGTGATGTAAGAATACCCGGGGAAATAAATGAAATGAATCCCGAATTGGATAAGGCAGGCCGTGTGGCTGATTTTATAGAACTGGGTGAACTGATGTGTAAGGATGCTTTACAAAGAAATGAAAGTTGCGGTGGCCACTTCAGAGAAGAAAGCCAGACTGAAGAAGGAGAAGCCAAAAGAGATGATGATAATTATGCTTATGTATCTGCATGGGAATATAAAGGAGAGAGCAATTGGGCATTACATAAAGAGCAGTTAGAGTTTGAAGCGGTAAAGCTCACACAAAGAAGCTATAAGTAAATCATGAAAGTAAGTGGATTTACATTTGTAAAGAATGCACTGAAGTATGATTACCCGGTGGTGGAATCTATTAAATCAATTTTACCACTTGTTGATGAAATGATTGTTAGTATTGGCGATTCCGAAGATGAAACATTTGCTTTGATAGACGCAATTGAAAGTGAAAAGATAAAGATTGTGCATTCTGTTTGGGATAAAAATTTACGAGAAGGAGGCAGAGTGCTGGCGATAGAAAATGATAAAGCAATGGATGCGGTTTCGCTGGATTCAAACTGGCTTATTTATATCCAAGCAGATGAAGTGATACATGAAAAATATCATGCTGTCATCCGTAGCGAAATGGAAAAATTTATAGATGACGAAAAAGTAGAAGGGTTACTATTTAAGTACCTGCATTTTTATGGAAGCTATAAATACCTGGGCGATGGAAGAAAGTGGTATAACAGAGAAATAAGGGTAATCAGGAATGATAAGCAAATCCGGTCATACAGGGATGCACAGGGTTTTCGTAAAAATGGCCGTAAGCTGAATGTGAAATTGATTGAAGCATACATTTATCATTATGGCTGGGTTAAAAGCCCACAGTTTATGAGCCTAAAGCTGCAGGATTTTGGAAAACTCTGGAATGATGATGTTACTCATGGTGAGTGGATAAAGCAACTGGAAAAGAAAGAACCTGAGTTTGATTTTTCATCGATCGACTCCATTGCAGTATTCAAAGGAGATCATCCGGCTCTGATGAAAGAACGGGTAGATAATGAGAACTGGAACTTTGAACACAGTGAGTTTGAAAAAAAGTTTAAGAATACTATCCATCGCTTTTTATATTTTTTGGATAAGAAGTTTGGAATAAAACCATTTACTTATAAGAATTACAGAATTATTTAATCGCTTATATTATTTTACATGGAACACTACTCAATGAATCTTAACTTGAAAGTCTGGAGACAAAAGAATAGCAAGTCTATTGGCAGATTTGAAACATATTCGGTTAGCAATATATCTTCGGAAATGTCTTTTCTTGAAATGATTGATGTTTTAAATGAAAAACTGATCAGTGAAGGAAAAGATCCAATTGCCTTTGATCATGATTGCAGAGAGGGTATTTGCGGAATGTGTTCTATGTATATAAATGGACGACCTCACGGTCCATGGCATGCAAATACAACCTGTCAGTTACATATGAGGGCATATAACGATGGAGATACTATTGTTATAGAACCATGGAGAGCTAATGCTTTTCCAGTTGTAAAAGATTTGGTGGTAGACCGCTCAGCATTCGACCGTATTATTCAGGCAGGAGGTTATATATCCGTAAATACAGGCAATGCTGTTGATGCAAATGCAACACCAATTGAGAAGGATAATGCTGATGCATCATTTGCTGCTGCTGCTTGTATTGGTTGCGGTGCTTGTGTAGCAGCTTGTAAAAATTCTTCAGCATTGCTATTTGTATCTGCAAAAGTTTCTCATTTGGCATTGTTGCCTCAAGGCGGACCTGAAAGAAAATCAAGAGCAATGAACATGGTAGCTCAGATGGATAAGGAAGGTTTTGGTTCCTGCACAAACACTGGTGCCTGCGAAGCAGTTTGTCCCAAAGAAATCTCAATTGAGAATATTGCCAGGCTTAACCGAGAATATATGATTGCCGGAGCTTCATCGGATAAATAATTCACTACTTTATATCATCAGAATAGCCCTTTTATCAAGAAGGGCTATTTTGTTTTCTGCATCTATTCGTATATTCAGCACCTTAATTTATAAATATGAAACCAACAATCATTTTAGCTATGCTATCATTGTCAGTTTTGACTTTCTCCTGCGGAGATTCCACTTCTAAAGAAATGGAAGCATATAAATGGCCGGAAGGGGTAGCTGCACCTGTTGCAGACAAGCAAAATAAAGAGCTGGTGGCACATGGAGATACCCGTATAGATGAATACTATTGGATGAATGACTTTTTTAAGAAAGGGCCTGATAGCACAAAAGTTGTAGACTACCTGAAAGCTGAAAATGCATACCTGGATACAATGATGTCTGGCACAAAGAAGTTCCAGGAAGAACTTTTTGCTGAAATGAAAGGCCGTATAAAGGAAAAAGATGAATCTGTACCAGTGTTCAGTAATGGATATTTTTATTATCGCAGAACAGATGAGGGAAAACAGTATTATAAATATTGCAGGAAGAAAGGAACCCTCGATGCACCTGAAGAAATTCTGCTTGACGCAGATAAAATGGCAGAAGGATTAGCTTATTTTTCTGCCGGAGGTTTCAGTATTAGTCCTGATAATAAATTAATGGCTTTTGGTGTAGATAAGGTTTCCCGCAGGCAATACACGATATATGTAAAAAACCTGGAAACAGGTGAGTTACTTAACGATCAAATTACAAATGCTGAAGCGTCAACCGTTTGGGCAAATGATAATAAAACTCTTTTCTATGTTTCAAAGAATCCGGTTACCCTTTTGTCTGAGAAAATAATGAAGCACAAATTAGGTGAAGCAGAAAACAAGGTAGTTTATGATGAGAAGGATAATACCAATTATATTGGAGTGTATAAGACCAAGTCCAGTAAATACGTTGTAATCTATTCTTCCGCAACAATGTCATCTGAGTACAGGATATTAGATGCCGATACTCCTGATGCTCCGTTCAAGGTATTTCAGCCAAGATTGAAAGATGTTTTATATTCTGTTGATCATTGGGGTGATAAGTTTCTTGTTGTTACGAATAAAGATGCAAAGAATTTTAAACTTATTGAAACATCAACGGATAATACCAGTGCTGAAAACTGGAAAGATGTTATAGCTCATCGTTCCGATGTATTACTGGAAGGTATTGACCTGTTCAAAGACTATTGGGTGATCAGTGAGAGAAAAAATGGCTTGATGCAAATCAGGATAAGAGAAACTGCTTCCGGTAAAGAACATTACCTGGATTTTGGAGAACCGGCTTATTCAGCCTATCCTACCAATAACGAAGATTTCAATTCTTCTACACTACGATATAGTTATACATCGCTTACTACACCCGGATCAGTATTCGATTATAATATGAGTACAAAAGATAAAAAGCTGATGAAAGAGCAGGAAGTGTTGGGAAAGTTCGATAAGAATGATTATATAACTGAAAGAATTTATGCTACTGCTACTGATGGAACAAAGGTTCCAATTTCGTTAGTGTATAAAAAGGGTACAAAAAAAGATGGCTCAGCACCATTACTGTTATATGGTTATGGATCCTACGGTGCAAGTATGGATGCAGCATTTAACAGTACGAGGCTCAGCCTGCTAAACCGGGGCTATATCTATGCTATAGCACATATCCGCGGCGGCCAGGAAATGGGAAGGTATTGGTATGAAGATGGCAAAATGATGAAAAAGAAAAATACTTTTACCGATTTTATAGATTGCGGAAACTACCTTATTAATGAGAAGTATACATCCAAGGGACATTTATATGCAATGGGTGGAAGTGCCGGTGGTTTGTTAATGGGAGCAGTAGTCAATATGGCACCGGATCTGTGGAATGCAATAGTTGCTGCAGTTCCTTTTGTAGATGTGCTGACGACAATGTCAGATCCAACAATACCCTTAACAACGAATGAATATGATGAGTGGGGTAACCCAGCTAATAAAGAAGCCTATTTCTACATGAAATCATATTCTCCATATGATAATGTAGAAAAAAAAGCTTATCCAAATATGCTGGTTACAACCGGGCTTCATGACAGCCAGGTGCAATATTTTGAACCTGCCAAATGGGTCGCCAGGTTGAGAGCTATGAAAACAGACAAAAATTTGTTGTTATTTAAAACAACGATGGAAGCAGGTCATGGAGGCGCATCCGGAAGATTTGACTACTTAAAAGAAGTGGCTTTGCAATATGCTTTCTTACTGGCATTGGAAGGAATAACCAATTGATTGAATTATAATATGAACATTGCTTTTAAACCCGGAGACCAAAGTGACCTGGCTCCGGGTTCTTTCATTAAAATAATTACAGGTGAGACAAGAATTGTTTTGTTGATATAGTAATTCACATCAAACTGAATGTTGAAATTGAATTCTGTACTGCCATTATAAAACCCAATAGCTGGACCGGCCGTCAATGTTGCAAACCCATTTTTGACCGGTGAAAAAAGAATACCCCCATTGCCATGTATAAATAAATAGGCAGGATATTTATAAGTATAATTTAACCCTGTTTCTTTTTTCCCAAGATAATACGCTGCACCGCTGTTCCAGGTAAAAGATAGTTTTGATATCAGAGTATTTTTGTATTGATGTTTGATAGAATTATACGCTGCACTAGCCCCAATTGTATGTGTTTTTGAAAATTCACCTACAGGTATATGAGTTCCAATACTAATGGCAGAAATATTTTTTACCGGTTCTGCTTTTTCTGTAGGTTTTTGACCAAAAGAATAAAAATATAGAGTAGAAAAAAATAAAGTTGTGAAAAGATCTTTTTTCATGAAACAAGTTTTCATTTACCACATTAAAACTACAATTCCTTTTTTAAAGATATTTTTGCTTGTCCTTTCTGCTGCAGCTTCAAGTGTCCGCATGCTTCATCTGATATTTTATTGTTATTGTTCAGTATTCCAGGTAAGGATTACGAGCTAGAAAGAGTAAAAGAAAGACCAGCTCTTCTTCCAAAGTACCAATTATTAAACTGTTGTGTTTTTTCAGTAAAAAAATGAAAAATCAATAGGAAATATGAAAATAAAATTTCTCAACCACTTCCTTTTAATAAACGTATATAAGAGAAATATCTGTACAAAATTGCTGCTTTTAGCCTGAATTAACAGCATGGGATAACTTTAGAACAATAAAAAGGTAGAATTTTACGATTTTTAATGAAATACACTGCTGTTGAGTTGGTTTGGCAGAATATCCGGTATCTTATTGTTGACATTGATTTCCCTGTGGAGCAGTGCACAAGTACCTGTTATTTCCTCATCCAACCTGCGGCAAAAAGTATTAAAAGTAGAGGCTGATAGCTTATTGATTGATACTATAAGTATCGTTCCTAATTCATTCTCCGTTTCAAATGTTTCAGCAAAGGATTATAAACTCGATATTGTAAAAGCCATTTTATACTGGATCAATAAACCTTCTATGGAGACCGTCACGGTAAGTTACAGGGTATTTCCATTCAGGTTAGACCCGGTTGCCCAACGGATGGTGTATGACAGTGTGGTCAATAATTTTTATATCAAACCTTATGAGTTCAATAAGGGACTGACCAATGCACAAAAAGGGATATTTGATTTTGGTACATTAAAGGCAGAAGGAAGTTTTGGCAGACAGATTGGTTTTGGTAACAGCCAGGATGCTGTACTGAACTCAACATTGAATCTTCAGTTGAATGGCATGTTGGGAGATAGTATTGAAATTAATGCAGCTATTACCGATAATAATATCCCGATTCAACCAGACGGCAATACACAACAATTAAATGAATTTGACCAGGTTTATTTACAATTTAAAAAAAGGAATTGGCAGCTGAGCCTGGGTGATATTGATCTTCGCCAAAATCAAAGCTATTTTTTGAACTTTTATAAAAGGCTTCAGGGCATTTCTTTTCAGACAACAAACAGGTTGTCAAAATCAATTCAATCAAACACTCTGGTGAGCGGCTCTATTGCCAAAGGAAAATTTACAAGAAACATACTTGAACCATTGGAAGGGAATCAAGGGCCATATCGTTTGCGGGGTGCTAACAATGAATTCTTCTTTATTGTATTAGCAAATACGGAAAGGGTTTTTTATGATGGTATGTTGATGCAACGTGGAGAAGACCAGGATTATGTTATTAATTACAACTCAGCAGAAATTACTTTTACCCCAAGGCGGATGATAACAAAGGATAGCAGGATACAAGTAGAATTTGAGTATGCTGACCGGAATTTTTTGAATGCCAATCTTTACTTATCACAGGAATTTGAATTCGATCAGAAATTGAAGCTCCGGATTGCGGCATTCAATAACAGCGATGCAAAGAATTCATCTATCAACCAGGTTTTGGATCCAAGGCAAAAGCAATTCCTGGCAGACCTGGGCGACAGTGTGCAACGGGCATTTTATCCTGCAGCTGTCGTGGATACATTTGCCGCCGGAAAAATATTGTATGAAAAATTTTTTGTAGGGTCTGATTCCATTTATCGTTATTCAACAGATCCATTAGTGGCAAAGTATAACTTGTCATTTTCTGATGTTGGCCAGGGGAATGGGGATTATGTCCCGGATTTCAATGGCGCAAATGGAAAAGTATTCAGGTATGTGGCGCCGGTAGCCGGAGTGAAACAGGGACAATATGAACCTGTGCTAATATTGGTAGCACCAAGAAAGCAACAGCTTGTCAACCTTGGGATAGATTATAAGATAAATAAATCAACCGTATTAAAAACGGAAGTAGCAACGAGTAGTAATGATGTAAATACTTTTTCTTCGAAAGATAATGGCGACGACCGGGGATGGGCTGCAAAATTCCAATTGAGCAATAATAAAATGATACAAGCGGCTAAAAAACTTGAGTTGAATACTATCCTGGACTATGAATATGTACAACGAAAATTCAAACCGCTGGAAAGGCTTAGAAATGTGGAGTTTTCAAGAGACTGGGGTTTACAGATAAATACATTTCCAATACCGGTGGATGAAAACATCATCAGAGCTTCTGTTGGATTAAAGGATAAGAACAGCCATTCTTTTTCATACCAGTTCACTAATTATCACCGTAGTGATAATTATAATGGTGTCCAGAATATAGTACAGCATGGAGCCAACTGGAAAGGTTGGGTAGTGAATAACCAGTTTGCTATTACCAATTTTGATCTGCAAAATACCAAAGGATTTTTCCTCAGGCCAACGATTGACATCAGCAAAGAATTGAAGCAACTTAATAACTGGCGGCTTGGTTTCAATTATATTTTGGAGCAGAACACAACAAAAGATAAATCAACAGATACACTGTCGGCAAATGCATTTTCATTTGATATTTATTCCGCTTATCTGAAATCTGATGAAAGCAAGAAGAACAGGTACAGGGTTACTTTTTTTACAAGGTCTGATAAATACCCGGTTTATAAAGATTTTATCAGGGGAGACAGAAGTTTGAATCTTAATCTTCAAACAGAGTTGCTTGCTAATCCGAAAAGGCAATTATATATAAACACTACATTCCGCAAATTAAAAGTGTATAACACAACAGTTTCAAAACAAAAGGCTGATGAAACAATATTGGGAAGAGCAGAATATGTAATGAATGAATGGAAAGGATTGGTAACAGGAAATCTTTTGTATGAAGTAGGTGCAGGGCAGGAGCAGCGAAGGGATTTCGCATACCTGGAAGTACCAGCAGGAACAGGACAATACGCCTGGAATGATTATAACAGTGATGGTGTGCAGCAGTTAAATGAATTCGAATTGGCAGCATTTCCAGACCAGGCAAAGTTTATCAGGATATTTACACCTACCAATGAATTTATAAAGGCAAATTATACCACTTTCAATTACAGCTTTACGCTTAATCCAAGGTCTGTATTAACCAGTGCTGAGTTAAAAGGATTTAAAAAGTTTCTTTCAAAGCTTATTGTTATTACTTCATTACAAACAAATAAAAAGTCAATAGCAAGGGGTAGTTTTGAATTCAATCCATTCAAGTATGGGATTAATGACACAGCGTTGGTTACTTTAAATACTACGATCCTTAATACAGTCTCCTTTAACCGCTTTAATAATAAATGGGGGGTTGATTTTACTAACCTCAGGAACAATGGTAAGTCATTACTCACTTACGGATATGAAACAAGAAAGTTAAATGATTGGCTGATGAAGTTCAGGTGGAATGTGAACAGGTCAATTTTGTTTACTTTGAATGGGAAAAAGGGGATAAATGAATTGACTACACCACAATTTGCCAACAGGAATTATCATTTGGATATTTATAGCGCAGAGCCATTCCTTACTTATATCCGGGGCACCAATTTCAGGCTGGCGGGTAGTTATAGATTTGAAACCAAAAAAAATCTACTAGTGTTTGGTGGAGAAAAATCTGTTTCTAATTCAATCAATGCGGAAACAAAGTATAATATCCTTCAAAACAGTTCTTTGACAGGTAAGTTCACTTTTAATAATATCAGTTACGATTTTCCTGCAAATAGTACAGTAAGTTATATAATGCTGGATGGCTTATTACCAGGTAAAAACTTTTTATGGTCTGTAGGATTTACCAAAAGGTTATTAAGTAATCTTGAGATTAACCTTTTGTATGATGGCAGAAAAGCAGGAACATCTAGAACGGTACACCTTGGCAGAGCTGCTATAACTGCTTTGTTTTAATTATACATTGAATCGGAAGTGCATAACATCACCATCTTTAACAATGTATTCCTTTCCTTCGATTCTTAATTTTCCAACTTCACGACAGGCAGCTTCAGATCCATATTGCACATAATCATCGTAGCTGATCACTTCAGCCTTAATAAACCCTTTTTCAAAATCAGTATGGATAACACCTGCAGCTTGCGGGGCCTTCCATTCTTCATGTATCGTCCATGCCCGTACTTCCTGTACACCGGCGGTAAAATAAGTGTATAGTTTCAGCAGTTTGTAAGCAGAGTGTATCAATCTGTCCAGAGCAGGTTCTTTCATTTGATATTCTTCCATGAATAATTGGCGGTCTTCTTCATTCTCCATCTCGGCTATCTGGGCTTCAATATTATTGTTCATGATAATGACTTCAGCATCTTCGTCTTTTACAGACGCCACCAGTGCTTCAGAAAATTTATTACCAGTGTGCATAGAAGCCTCATCTACATTGGCAACGTACAATACAGGTTTTTCTGTCAGGAGGAATAGGTCAGCAATAGCGGTTCTGTCCTCTTTTGATAAGTCTAATTCCCGGATACTTCTACCTTTTTCAAGATGAGCTTTACATTGCTTTAATATTTCAAGCTCGGCTTTCAGTTTAGCATCTGTTTTAGCTAATTTCTCAGTTCGTTGTATTTTTTTTTCTACACTATCAAGGTCTTTTAACTGTAGTTCTGTATCAATGATCTCTTTATCAGCCACCGGGTTGATAGCTCCTTCATCCCTTAAAATATTTTCATCTTCAAAACACCGGATCACATGAATGATGGCATCCACTTCACGGATATTTCCTAGGAATTTATTTCCCAACCCTTCACCCTTACTTGCGCCACGAACAAGACCGGCTATATCCACAATTTCTATTTGCGTTGGAACAACCTTTTCAGGATTTACCAATTCAGCCAGTTTATTTATTCTTGGATCGGGTACATCTACCAGGCCCACATTGGGGTCAATGGTACAAAAACGATAATTGCTTGCCTGTGCTTTTGCACTATTGCTTACTGCGTTGAATAAAGTTGATTTGCCTACGTTGGGAAGTCCTACAATGCCTGCTTGTAATGCCATGCTTTTTTCATTTTTTCGAGGCGCAAAGATAAGGGTTAAGAGGCTGATGGTTGTTTGAAATCTAACCTTTAACTTCAAAGCTTAAAGTCTTACACATGGTACTTAGCAGGATATGGACAGGATTTATAATAATTGCGTTACTGGCTGCTACTGGTAAATTTCTTTTTCAACCCGGGCAAAAGCAGATTTTTAGCCATTTGGTTACCGGAAAAAGTGCTGATACAATACAAGTAAAAGTATTAAAAGCAGCAGACCTTCCTGAACATGTAGTAAGCAGTTTAAAAGTAAAAAAGCTTGTTTCGTGGAGGAAAGAAAAAGTTTATCAAACAGGAGAGGATGAGTTCAGGGCTTTCACCACATTATCTGCTAATGGTGTGTTTGAGACAACGAAAGATGCTGTAAATCTCAGTATCGGCTTAATTGGTATCATGGCACTTTTTATGGGTTTTATGGGAATTGCAGAAAAGGCAGGGGGTGTCAGGTTTCTTTCAAGGATAATCGGGCCATTTTTTTCAAGAATATTTCCGGATGTACCAAAAGATCATCCATCGATGGGACATATGATGATGAACTTTTCTGCCAACCTCCTGGGACTTGACAATGCGGCCACACCTTTTGGAATAAAAGCAATGGAAAGTTTGCAGGAGATCAATCCTTCCAAAGAAACTGCTTCTAATGCCCAGGTCATGTTCCTTTGCCTTCATGCATCGGGTCTTACATTAGTACCAACAGTTATCATTGCAGACCGTCTTGCATTAGGTTCTGCAAATCCAACATCTATTTTTATCCCCTGTATGATTGCAACGTTTGTTGCTACAATGGCTGCATTGGTTATAGTTGCATGGCGGCAACGGATCAGGTTGTTCCAGACGGTGATCTTGTTGTGGGTGTTGGGTATTTCATTGGTCATTGCAGCATTGATATTTTATGTGAAAACATTGGAGGCGGAAGGAATAAAACTCTTTTCCACCAGCCTGAGCAATGGACTGATCCTGCTTATTTTCTTTTTAATTGTTGCAGGTGCAGTTTATAAAAAGACAAATGTTTTTGATGCGTTCATTGATAGCGCCAAAGGTGGATTTGAAGTGGCAGTAAAGATCATTCCTTACCTGGTCGGATTACTTGTTGCCATTAGTCTTTTGCGGAACAGCGGGGCATTTGAATTTGTGATGGATGGTATCAAAAATATTTTTATTTTCTTCAATGGCGATACAAGAGTAGTGGATGCTTTGCCAACGGCCATATTAAAACCATTAAGTGGGAGTGGGGCAAGAGCCATGATGATTGATACCTTGAGTATACAGGGGGCAGATTCATTTGCGGGTAACCTTGCTTCTGTTTTCAGGGGTTCTGCTGATACTACGTTTTATATTGTAGCTGTTTATTTTGGTGCTGTTGGAATAAAAAACACCCGGTATGCAATCAGTACGATGTTATTGGCTGACCTTGCTGGCATTTTAACTGCGATTGCGATGGCATATATTTTCTTTGGATAATAAAAAAAGCTGTTCATTTGAACAGCTTTTTTTATTATAATCATTCAGGTTAGTAATTTATAAATGAAGATAAAGTTCTGGCAATAGTTCCTGTTGTTGTTTCGTAACGACCTCTAAAAATTAATGTATAACTTCTTTTCCTGGCAGGAGTAAGGCCATTTAAGGTTGCCAGCAAATTAGCTGTACCTGCTTCTCTTACAAAGAAGGTATCAGTTTGGGCAGAAGGATAGGTAATAAATGGTGTTACTTCTGTTACCGGTACATTAGTGAATATATTTGCATTTTGTCGTTTTGAAAAAATGTCAACTGCCGGCACTGCATTTCTGGAAAACACAAAATTTGCGAATCGTAACCTTGCTGTTGAATCTGTTGGTGTAACAATTACTGTTTCCACTGTTTTTTGTTTTGTAGCGGTAATAGTATCATACATAAATATTGTATAATTCCTGTTTGCTTTAAAATCTGCTGCAAATGATAATGGAACTTGTGTAGTTGTGGATAGTGTATCTCTTATTAAAAATGCCCTCAATCCATTAGGTACACTTGATGCGTATCCTATTGAAGGATAAATGCCGCCAAATGCTAAAGCAGCTCCCGTAACAGGTTTGCCATCTATATAAACATAATTTCTGGCAGCACTAACAGTAGCCATGTATACCTGCACAAGGCTGCTATTGCTGAAGTCTGTTTGCTGAGCTGTTTTCTCATCAAAAGATTTTACACAGGATGATAACGTTATTCCGAAAAACAGAAGTAATCCAATCCCAGTATTTTTTATATTAATTGATTTCATATGTATCTTTTTAAATAATTACACAAATTAAGGTAGAGAGAACCATTGTTCTTTTGTATGATAATCAAGGGCTCTGCCACCCACTTTATCCAGCGCTGCTATATTGTACAGAAATTCTGAATTATATCTTGGCCTGGCTCTATACGCAAGTTTACCATTATTATCAGGATAAAGATCATTGCCAGATGGAGGAGTAAAATCAGCATAAACCTGGAAGCCTGCGATTGGATCTAAATCTGTGTAATGATATCTACGCATATCATACCAGGTAATCTGAATACCATAGCCATACTGTGAAATGAATTTCTGTAACATTATATGTGAAAGTGTGAGATTTGCTGCAGTAGGAACAATAACCGGGTTAGCCAGGTAAGCAGTTTTCGCTGCAGGTGTAATTTTTAAAGAAGCAGGAACAGTATTCTCATAATCAGGAGTTCCTGTAAGCATATCAAAGCTTAAATTGATTCCATTTATATAAGCAGCAAGGGCCTCTGCTTTTTGTCCTTTATAAAAATAGGCTTCTGCTTTCATGAATGCAATTTCTGATGCGGTGATGATCGGAAAGGGTGACCCATTCTGAAAAATATAACGAGCATCATTTGCTGCTGTTGAGGTAGATGAAAATAAACCTCCCCAGAAATTTCTGGGCTGATCGGCAAGGGATAAACCATCTGTGCCTTTTGTTGGTCTAACACCTTTATATGTTCCGTTATCATTTTCCCTGATGATATATGCAGCTCTTGGATCAGTTACTCCCGGAAATCTTGTATTTAACCCGGACATAAGATCGGCAATAAATTTTGTTTGCCTCATTGTGGCTACATTGTTTCTAAGTTGTCCGAAGAAATTTGCTGTACCGGAAATTCCTGTGTTAGCAAATTTTGCCATTGCATTATCAGTGTTTGAATTAATTGCTTTATCACAATAAAATATTACTGAGTCAGGGTTATAATTTGCGCCTTTATTAGTTAAGTGAAATGATCTTGCCAGAACAGAGTAAGCGAACTTCTTCCATTTGTTTACATCTCCATTGTAGAAATAAGCATCGCCTAAAGCAAGATTTGCCTGGCTTACATTGCCACCTGTCTTATTAAGATTAACTATAGCTTCATGGCAAAGCCTTCTGGTTTCCATGATCATTTCTTCTTGTGTATCATAATCAAATACTAGTCGGCTAGGGTCAAATGCCTGTTTAAAAATGGCTTCACCATACATTGTGGTCAGTGTCCACCAACTCCAGGCACGGATAGCCTGACCTACACCAACATAGTCCCACTTTTCTTCTTCTGCAGCCCAATCCATCATTCTACCAAGATTAGAACCCATCCCATAATAATGCATGGCCCAAATTGAACCCATTTGGTCGCTGCCCCCTAATGCACCACTCATCCGGTCATATTGAAACAGAGCTGTATTAGTTGCAAAAAATTGTATATATCTACCTACATACAAACCGTCAAAAGCGGTTCCGTATGAACTTCCTTGTGCAGAAGAGCTTCCCACCATATTACCGATGATACCCGGTAACAATGTTTCTACAGGAACCCGTACAGTTGCGTTTGGATTTAAAAATGCTTCGTCTACTTTTTTTCTGCATGAACTTACAAACATCAACATTGATGTTGAAATAAGCAGCAGGTATATATTAATCTTTTTCATTTTAATAAAAATTTTAAGGTTAGAATGATGCTCTTATTCCAATATTAACCTGTAAAGGCGCTGGCAATGTACCATAGTCAAAACCAAATGCACCAACCCCACGACTTCCGGCAGTATTCCCATTTACGTTGGGGTCAGCGCCACTATAATTTGTTAACAAAATAAGGTCATTACCTGTAACAAAAGCACTCAGGCTTTTCACACCTCTAATAAAGTTTTTTGAGAATGTATAGCTAAGTGTAATATCTCTTAACCTGAACCAGTTTACATCTTTTTCTATAAATGCTTCTTCTGGCATAGTTGTGTAATAATCCTGATTAAAATAAGGCACTACTGCTATTGTATTTACTGTTGGGGTAGCAGTGTTCTGCAAGCCATCATTTAACACACCTTGAATTACCCTTGGAGTAAATCTGTCTGCTGTAAGTTTACTACGACCAGTTCTGGTAAGGAACATATTGGTTCCATTAAATACATCACCACCAGATTTTAAGTCCCACAGCATATTTAAACGCCAGTTTTTATAAGTAAAAGTGTTGCTCCAACCCAAAGTAAAGTCTGGATTTCTATCACCACGAACCCTGAAAATAGCATCAACAACCGGAACACCGGTAGAAGGGTTAATTAAAATTTGTCCGGCATTATTCCTTGCATAACCTGCGGCTGTTATGGTAGTAGTAGATCCACCCAATACCAACCCGCCTCTTGCATTACCATAAAGCCATGTATCAGCAATATAATATTCAGCAACATTACGGGGCATATCTTCAACCTCATTCCACATGCGGTTAAAGTTGGCTCTCATATTCCAGCTGAAATCTTTCTTTTTGATCAATGTGTAGTCTAATGAAATTTCCACTCCCTGATTTCGGGTACTGGCCGCATTTTGTGTGTTTAACACAAAACCTGTTCCATAGCTTAAGCGGAAAGCATTAATGATTTGACCTTTATTTAGTGTATTGTAATAGGTCATATCAAGATTCAGCTTGCTTTTTAATAATCGAAACTCGGTTCCGATCTCATATGTTTTTTGTCTTTCTGGTTCCAGATCAGCATTGTTGTTAAAGAATCCATATGAGAATCCACCACC
>CAYVSH010000007.1:0-44025 GCA_964453625.1 uncultured Chitinophaga sp. | reverse complement strand
TGTATGGAATACTTGGTAAACAAGCGAGGAATTATTGAAACTCGTAATAAGGATATTGTACTTAGGTTGCTCAATTCACAAAAAGTAAAAGAGCAAAGAACAACGTGGCAACTGATCAATATTGCCTTGCCATTGGCGTTAGTACTGCTTTGTGGTTGGATATACCAGGAAGTCCGCAAAAGAAAATACACTTCCTGATTGATATAAAGCACTGCTTTTTCCCTGTTATCTTTGTAATATTCAATAAATTCATTCAATGACACCCGATCAGATCACCTATTTAGTATTTGGCTCTGTTTTATTAATTGCATTGATCTTTGACCTGGGGCTTTTAAGCAAAAAAGGGAAAAAGATTACGATCAGGCAGGCTTTGTACCAGACATTTTTTTGGGTAGGACTTGCACTGGCTTTTTTTGTTTTTATGTGGATTGAGAAAGGAGAAGGCCTTGCACTGGAATACCTTGGTGCTTACCTGATGGAATGGAGTCTCAGCATTGACAACATATTCGTCTTTATACTGATTTTCTCAGCATTTTCTGTTAAGGAAAAGCATTATGGCCGGGTCTTGCTCATTGGTATTCTAATGGCGATAGTGTTCAGGATCATTTTCATTACAGTTGGGGTGGCATTAGTAGAAAAATTTCATTGGATATTATATGTTTTCGGTGTGTTCCTCATTTATACAGGATATAAAATGTTTACATCAACCGATGATGAAGAGTATAATCCCCATGAAAGTAAAATTTTCAGGTTTCTGAAAAAGGTATTGCCTTTGGCAGACCATGATGGAGACGGGAAATTTAAGATAGTAGAGAATGGCCGTCCTGTTTATACAACACTTTTTGTTGTTGTGATAATGCTTGCAGTAATTGATCTTGTATTTGCATTAGATTCTATTCCCGCAGTAATGGGAATTTCAAGAGACAAACTCGTTATCTATACCTCTAATATTTTTGCGGTGCTTGGACTAAGATCATTGTTTTTCCTACTTCGTGGTGCTGTAAGTAAATTTGATTACCTGCAGCAGGGCATTGCTATCGTTCTGGTTTTTATCGGCCTCAAAATGCTGGCAGAAAAATGGATCAACCAGGTTCTAGATAAACAGATACAAGTCATCATTTCATTGGGTGTTATAATGGTATGTATTTCTGGGTCCATATTTTATTCAATCTTTGTCAATAAGAAGGGTTTGCCTCCAGAGGTTGCTGATGAATAAGATGATCAAACAACAAATTGAGTTATTCCATTCAAAATATAGCACAGGTCATTGCTCCCGGTTCGGTTATTGTATATAACACGATAATTGAACACTTGCTACTTGACAGCAGAAAAGTGTATTCACCTTCTTCTTCATTGTTTTTTGCATTGCCGGGATTACGCAGGGACGGACATACATATATTTCTGAGCTGTATAAAAAGGGTTTAAGGAATTTTGTAGTTAGCCAGCAAGTTGATCACTCATTGTTTCCTGGTGCTAATTTTTTGAATGTAGACGATACCTTAGCTGCATTACAGCAGCTGGCTGCGTGGCACAGGACACAATTTTCAATTCCTGTTATCGGGATTACCGGAAGCAACGGTAAAACGATTGTAAAAGAATGGTTATATCAATTATTGCATCTTGATTATAATATAGTAAGAAGTCCAAGAAGTTATAATTCACAAATTGGTGTTCCCTTGAGTGTATGGCAGATGAATAGACAACACACACTTGGAATTTTTGAAGCCGGTATTTCTCAGCCGGGTGAGATGGAAAGGCTGGAGAAAGTTATTCAACCCACTATTGGAATTCTGACCAATATTGGGGAAGCTCATAGCAGTGGTTTTACATCTGCAGAAGAAAAGGAAAAGGAAAAAAGAAAATTATTCAAGAGTTCGGTTTTTCCTGCTGCATTGGAGATCATTTCAACAGAAAAATCACTTGCTTCTACACAGATAACTGCAAAGCATAATACCGGTAATATCAATATTGAAATACCCTTTACTGATGATGCTTCTGTACAAAATGCGATTACATGCTGGCAATTATTATTGCATCTTGGATATACAAATGATGTTATACAGGAAAGAATGAAATCGTTGATGCCCGTCAATATGAGACTGGAGTTGAAGAAGGGTATCAATCATTGCACTATTATTAATGATAGTTATAGTACAGACCTTAGTTCGCTGGAAATAGCTCTCAATTTTCTGGATGCACAACATTCGGAGAACCAAAAAACAGTGATACTTTCTGATTTCTTTCAATCTGGAATAGAGGATAAAATATTATACCAGCAGATCTTTAAAAAGATAAAGGAACATAAGGTTTCACGATTGATTGGAATAGGTGATAAGATCACCGAAACAGTTCAAAACTCAATTATTGGAACCGGCGATAATATTAAAACAGAATTCTATGCATCTACTGATGAGTTCCTTGAGCAATTTCTCTCTTCTAACTTTAAGGAAGAAGTTATATTGATAAAAGGAGCCAGGGTGTTTGCATTTGAAAAAATTGTACAACGCCTTGAACAAAAGGTTCACCAGACTGTACTGGAGATAAACCTGAATGCTGTTGCTCATAACCTGAAAGAATATCAGCAGTTGATAAATCCGTCAGTGAAAATAATGGCCATGGTAAAGGCATTTGCTTATGGAAGCGGAGGGGCAGAGATAGCGGCTATTCTCCAGTATCACAAGGTTGATTATCTCGCAGTTGCTTATGCTGATGAAGGAGTGGAATTAAGAAAAGCAGGCATTCATTTGCCTATAATGGTAATGAACCCGGAAGAAAGTTCTTTTGATACTATAATCGAGCATAATCTTGAGCCGGAACTTTATTCCTTTGAGTTATTGCATTTGTTTGACATTTTTCTGCAGCAGGAAGGTTTGCAGCAATATCCTGTTCATATTGAAATTGAAACAGGTATGAACAGGCTTGGCTTTTCTGTAAATGAAATTGAAAAGCTGGGAGCTGCATTAACAAGTACTTCGTCTTTTAAAGTGCAGTCCGCTTTTTCACATCTTGCTTCCAGCGAAGAAGCTGCACAGGATGAGTTTACACTGCATCAGTTTGAACTGTTTAAAAAAACAGTGGATGAGTTAAAGGAAAAGATAGGCTACTCATTTATCAGTCATATTGCAAACTCTGCGGCAGTTGTCCGTCACCCGGAATTGCAAATGGATATGGTTCGACTGGGAATTGGTTTGTATGGTGTTGATAGTGCAGGCTCAGGCAAACTAAGTTTACAAACAGTAACTACCCTTAAATCCACTATTGCACAGATGAAGCATTTGAAAAAAGGAGATTCGGTTAGCTATAACCGGAAAGGCAAAGTAGAGAGTGATGTTGTTATTGCTACTGTCCGTATCGGCTATGCCGATGGTTTTCCAAGAAGATTAGGGAATGGCATCGGAAAAGTGTGGGTTAAAGGAAAACTGGCTCCTGTTATCGGTACAGTTTGCATGGATATGTTCATGATCAATGTCACAGGCATTCCAGGATTAAAGGAGGGTGATGATGTTATAATTTTCGGAGAAAAATTACCTATACAGGAATTTGCAGCATGGGCTGATACTATACCCTACGAGATCATGACTGGTATATCTCAAAGGGTGAAAAGGGTTTATTTTGAAGAATAAATGCCTTTAGTTACTGTCTCATTTTTATGACTTTTTTGACCTGCTGGCTGCCGCTTTCTTTACTATATTTGCCCACATTATGAGGACATTGAAGATCTGGCATGTTGTAGTCATCATCGGAACTATCATTCTTGTTGATCAATCTTTAAAGATATGGATCAAAACATCATATCCTACCGGAGAAGTCGTAAGGGTATTTGGCTTGGACTGGTTTCGTCTTTATTTTATTGAAAACCCTGGTATGGCATGGGGCTGGAAATTTGGAAATGAAACCGGTAAGATGATCCTCACTTTATTCCGGCTGGCAGCAGTAATATTCGGAACATGGTATTTGGGCAAGATTGTAAGACAAAAATACAGGAGGGGTTTTATTATTTGTGCTTCTCTTATTTATGCAGGGGCATTGGGTAATTTAATTGACAGTATGTTTTACGGGATGTTTTTTGACAAAGGTCTGCATTATGATTCGGTAGTTCAGAATTATATAAGCTATTCGGGTATTGCAGAATTTTCTTCCAATGGCTATTCTTCATTTCTTCATGGTAGTGTTGTGGATATGTTATACTTCCCATTATTCAAAGGACATTTTCCGGGATGGATGCCATTTGTGGGTGGGGAGGAGTTTTTGTTCTTCAGCCCGATATTCAATGTAGCGGATGCTTCCATTTCGATAGGGGTAATCACCTTGTTACTTTTTCAAAACCGCTTTTTTAAAAAGCATAATACAACTGAGGCTAAAACTACAGTGGAAACCAATTCAGATGTTTCTGATAAAGTACAGGTATTATAATATCTTCTACTTATAATTTCATTGCCTGTTTCAATACTTGTTTTTGGATCAATATGCCGGCAGAAACTATTCTCAGGTAATAAAGACCATTTGGTAGTAGGTCTGTGTTTTCCAGCACCAGTTTGCTTAAGCCAGATGATATGATAAAAGATTTCCTTCTTAGAGTTTTACCATGCGGATCAATTATTTCAACATCTGCTTTTCCACTTTGCACTGAAAGCACATCAACAACCAGCTCTTTGTAAAAAGGGTTGATAATTGATACTAATGAAAAAGGTTCTGGATTCCCTGATAGCTGGATTATACGACTATAATTATTTTGCCCTCTTGCATTTGTCATCATGATCCGGTAATACGTTAAACCATATAAAGGCTCTGGATCCGTAAACAGGTAAGTGTTTTGTTCTGATGAAAGATCATTGTAACTATTTACAGTGCCTGCACGGGTAAATGAATTCCCATCCATACTTTTTTCGATATGAAAAGACAAAGGTTCATTCTCATCTGTTGTAACCCATTTCAGTGAAGCTTTTTTGTTAACCACTTTCCCATTGAAGGAGATCATTGAAGTGCTAAGTGGTAATCCGCAACTAATTACCTGGAGTGTGATAGTGAGGGGCTCTGTAAACCGGCAATTGACATCGCTAAGATTAGCCAAGGTGGTGGCTACTACTACACGATACATGTCGCCATTGTTTGATATCTGCGTTTGCGAAACCGGAACAGTATAATACGTAACGTATTCCCAGTCAGTGCCGTTCCAAACTGGTGTTCCTGTACCACTGGCACCTGCAATATCATTCCAATTAACGCCACCATCCGTACTGCGTTGCCATTTATAATAAGTGTAGTTATTGAAGAAAGACCTGACAGTATCGCTTAACATGATAACATTACTGTCACAAACAATCGGGTTATTGATGGGGCCATATTTCATGTTTGGCGAACATGTGGCAACCGTTATATCGTCGAGTGCCCAGTCATTCCCGCCTCCGCCCGGTGCATTATTAAAGTATTTTAAAGTAAAACTTGTTTGCGCTGGACCGGTAAGAAAAGTGAAGCCTTTTTTAACCCATTGACCATTATATAATAAATTCCCGGTTGTATAATAATCTACGCCATCGATCTCAAATGTAAGATTCGGTGCTACACCAGATGAATCTCCCGGACCGGTTGGAATATAAAATATTGGTCCACTAGAGTTGGTAGCACCTTTCCCATTTGAGTCACATCCGCATTTAGAACAGATATTCCGCATCCAGCAGGAAATTTCATAATAAGTATTAGGACAGAGGCCTGAAATAGTTTGTTGAAATGCAGAGTCAATCCGATATGCTGCATTGATCACAAGCATGTAACCGGCATTATTATTTGCAACTGTATCCGCTGCGGGATTTCCGGCTATTGGATCTGCAGCTCCTGTATGGTCGCCGATAATATCCCAAACTGTAAATACACGATGTGTAGGCGAAGAACCATCAGGTTTTGCCCAACTATTTGAGGTTGTATAATTCTGGCGGGTAGAAGTATTATTTGCAATCCCATAATAGTAGTCCTGAGGAGAATTGAGGTCAAAAAAATTATAAGTATATCCTACGGGCACATTTGCAGAAGTGCCCCGGTTTCTTGTTGGTCCGCTACCAAATGTTCCATTGAACTCTGTCCCAATAGAATTTGCACCGATGGTATTAGAGCATATCCCATAGTTTTGATACACCCGTACAACATTACCAGGAAACGTAAATGTTTGAATAGGGTTTGAACCACTTTTGTATGTCATTGTTCCACCTCCTGTGCTTATGTTAGTTCCTATTGCAGCAGTAACAAGTACTCTGTAAGATGCTACCATAATACATGTGCTGCTGTAAAAAGACGGTTTATGTGTATTGGCTACCCGTCCCCTTCGAAAAGCAGTAGCCGGAGCAGCAGAAGGATTAAAGCCCAAATGAATGGTAACAGTTGAGCCGGTGATCCATCCCTGGTCATCTCCATATGCATTGGTGAATGATTTATATATTTTTCCTTCATTCGTTAGTACACTAATACTGTTATTAATAAAAGTAGTACCTGTAGGTACCACATCCCTGAATCGACAGCTATCATAAGTGCCTGAACGAACAACAAATGCTGCTCTTATTTCTAATGTATCACCAGTTTCTACAGTTCCACCGTTTGCTCCTTTCGTTACATTAATATAACTTTTGCCAAAGTCAATATTTTGGGCAACAATATTTGATGGGTTAAATAAAGAGATTATTAAACCGGCATAAATAGTTTTCAGTAAGATTGAGAAACGAGGTACAGTTTGTTTCATAGACAGGATTTTCGGGTTCACTGATCTGACTCCTGAATATAAAATTAGATTAACAAGTTTCCGATGTCAAGAGGATTTTATCTAGTTTGCGAACAAATTTCCCGGAATTAGTATAGGAAAATATTCTTGCGGTTTATGCAGTAGTATGCTTTACTTATCTGTAAATAAACTGTAGCAGTTTATTCAATCATTTCATTCTAGGAAATAAATTTAAAAATATAGGGTATATAATGAAAAGTTGAAATGCTGTTTGCTCTAAAAAAGTTATCCCCCGGATGGAGGATAAACTTAGGATAATGCTCAGGAGTATAACGTACAGTTCTTTTTAATTTTTATTGGCTATTCCTATCTTCTAAGTATTGCACTTTCTCTAATATAACGTAAAGCAGCTTCACGATCAGGTGAAGCAAGATTCATATTCTTATCTGAACCACGGTTTATGGGGGTTCCACTAAGAATTGCTTTTAAATAAGGGGTAATTATTTTTTTTTCTGGAGTTACTTCTGGTTTAACAACTTTCATTGTTGGGGTAAACAAGTTGCGAAGCGGGGCTGTACTTCTTTTCATACGGCGGATATTTTAGTTTTTTAAAAGGTTTGGATCAATACTACTGTTAAATTAGAACAGTAGTTTGTTATTTGCAAGTTTTAGAAAGAAAAAAGAGAAATTTAATAATTTCTCTTTCTAAATATAGGGGTTTTACTATAGTACTATGATAACTTGCCCACCATATCAGCTGGTTTTACCCAGGCATCAAATTCAGCAGGGGTTACATAGCCAAGTTTAACAGCCATTTCTTTCAGGGTAGTCCCTTCTTTGTGAGCTTTCTGAGCTATCTCTGCTGCTTTATAGTAACCAATCTTTGTGTTTAGGGATGTTACAAGCATAAGGCTGTTATCCAGGTGCTTTTTAATATTAGCATCTATCGGTTTCAGACCAACAGCACATTTGTCATTAAATGAAACACAGCCATCACCAATCAGTCTTGCACTATGCAGAAAGTTGTAGATCATTACCGGTTTAAAAACGTTCAGTTCAAAATGCCCGTTGCTTCCGCCAACACTAATGGCTACATCATTGCCCATTACCTGTGCTGCTATCATTGTTAGTGCTTCACATTGTGTTGGGTTTACTTTACCCGGCATGATAGATGAACCTGGTTCGTTATCCGGAATAAATAATTCTCCTATGCCGCTTCTTGGTCCGGAAGAAAGCATACGGATATCATTGGCTATCTTCATCAGGCTTACGGCAACCATTTTTAAAGCACCATGTGCTTCTACAATTGCATCATGAGCAGCCAAGGCTTCAAATTTATTTTCGGCAGTTTTGAAAGGCAATCCTGTAAGTTTTGCAATATGCTTAGCTACATTCTCTGAATACTTTGGAGGTGTGTTAATACCTGTACCAACTGCAGTTCCGCCCAATGCCAGTTCACTTAAATGTGCCAATGTATTCTTAATTGCCTTCATACCATGATCCAGTTGCGAAACGTAGCCGCTGAATTCCTGCCCAACAGTAAGAGGTGTTGCATCCATGAAATGGGTTCGTCCGATTTTTACCACTTTCATATACTGCTTGCTCTTTTTTGCAAGAGTGTCTCTCAATTTTTTTATGCCGGGTAAAGTTGTTTCAACAAGGATTTTATAAGCAGCAATATGCATCGCTGTCGGGAAAGTATCGTTGGATGATTGAGATTTGTTTACATCATCATTCGGATGCAGAAATTTTTCTTTATCGGTTAACTTGCCGCCTTTTAATACATGTCCACGGTAAGCAATCACTTCATTCACATTCATATTACTTTGCGTACCGCTACCCGTCTGCCATACAACTAATGGAAAGCTATCGTTGAGTTTTCCCTTTAATATTTCATCACAAACTTTTCCAATCAGTATAGATTTATTTTTTGCTAAAACGCCAGCTTCATTATTAGTGATTGCTGCTGCCTTTTTCAGGTAAGCAAATGCCTCGATGATCTCTTTAGGCATTTTATTAATATCCTGGGCTATTTTAAAGTTATCAATACTGCGTTGTGTTTGTGCACCGTATAAGGCATTGGCTGGAACTTTTACTTCGCCCATAGTGTCTTTTTCTATCCTGTATTCCATGCTAGATATCGTTTTTTATTTGCCGCAAAGGTAACCCAAATGTGGAAAGTATGAGAGAGTAATTGCTATCTGAAATTCCGTATTTTTAAAAGCCTGCACAATAAAAATGTTTATATGAAAATATTTGGATTACTTGTTTCCCTGGTTATTACAACTTCCGCCTTTTCACAAAGGCAAACAGAAAATATCATCATTATAACCACAGATGGATTTCGCTGGCAGGAAGTTTTTAAAGGGATGGATTCTGCATTGGCCAATGATGCAAAGTACAACCAGGGAGACAGTGAATATATCTATAAAACATATTGGAGCAACGACGAAAAGAAGAGGAGAGAAAAGCTGATGCCTTTTTTATGGAGTACGGTTGAAATCAAAGGGCAAATTTTTGGAAACAGAACCTTAGGTAGCAAAGTAAATAATGCCAATCCTTATTGGTTCAGCTATCCGGGGTATAGTGAAATATTCACCGGATATGCAGATACGGCAATTAATAGCAATGCCTTTCCGCCAAATCCAAATATAACAGTGCTGGAATTCTTAAATAAACAACCCAAGCTAAAGGGTAGGGTTGCAGCTTTTGGAGCCTGGAATGCTTTTGATAGAATTTTGAATGAGGCAAGAAGTGGAGTTCCTGTATTTTCTGCATTTGATAAATATGGAGGAAAAACACCCACGGCAAATGAAAAGCTCATCAATACCATGTTACTAAATTCTCATAAACCGTGGGGAGAAGATGAATGCCTGGATATGTTTACGCATTACGGTGCATTTGAATATTTAAAAACAAGAAAGCCTAAAGTATTATATATTGCCTATGGCGAAACCGATGAATGGGCACATGCCGGTCAGTATCGTTTTTACTTAGATGCAGGAAAGCAAGTTGATAAATGGATCAGTGAGATCTGGAATTACGTACAATCAGATCCTTTTTATAAAAACAAAACAACATTACTTATAACATCTGATCATGGAAGAGGTGATGCCATAAAATCTGAATGGACAAGCCATAGCAATTCAATAAAAGGTGCCGATGAAATATGGTTTGCTGCCATAGGCCCCGATGCCCCGGCAAGAGGAGAAATTAATTCTGATATGCAACTTTATCAGCAACAGTTTGCTCAATCCATTGCAAAGATCCTGGGATATACTTATACTGCGAAACACCCTATAGCAGATGAAATTCTTTACCTGTTTAAAATGAGAAAATGAAGAACAGCCTGATTATTTCATTTTTACTTGCTTCTGTATATACTCTTGCACAAGGTAGCCTTATATCGCCATTACCAACAAAACAGCAATTGGCCTGGCATGAAAAGGAATATTATCTTTTTATGCACTTTGGGCCCAACACTTTTACAGATAAAGAATGGGGAGAGGGAACTGAACCTTCAACGATCTTTGATCCAACCGGGCTTGATGTAAATCAGTGGTGTCGTATCGCAAAAGAAGCTGGTGCAAAAGGTATCATCATTACTGCAAAACATCATGATGGATTTTGTCTATGGCCAAGTAAGTACTCAAAACATACTGTAAAGCAAAGTAAATGGAAAAATGGTGACGGTGATGTACTAAAGGAGTTGTCAAAAGCATGTCGGGCATATGGGTTAAAATTTGGCGTTTACATTTCACCCTGGGACAGAAATCATCCTGATTACGGAACAGCAAAATATAACGATGTGTTTGTAGGCATGATCAAAGAATTGCTGAAGGATTATGGACCTATTTGGGAGATGTGGTGGGATGGTGCTAACGGTGAAGGCCCCAACGGCAAAAAGCAAGAGTATGATTGGCGACGCTTTGAAAATACTGTACGGCAACTTTCACCTGAAACTGTCATTTTCAGTGATATTGGCCCAGATATACGTTGGGTTGGAAATGAGAGAGGTATAGCCGGCGATCCCAATTGGAATTATCTGGATACAGCCGGATTTAAAAGAGGTCTTGGTGCGCCGCCAACAGATACATTGAATCATGGTAATTATAATGGTAAATATTGGATACCTGCTGAGTGTGATGTAAGTATTCGTCCGGGTTGGTTTTGGCATGCTAGTGAAAATGAGAAAGTAAAAACTCAGAAACAGCTTTTTGATATTTACTTAAAATCAGTTGGCCGTGGTGCTAACCTGTTATTGAATGTACCACCTGACAATAGGGGTTTGATACATTCAAACGATTCTGCTGCACTTATGGATTTTAAATTGTTAAGAGAAGAGAGTTTTAAGAATAACCTGTTACAACAGGCCGAAACATATTACGAATTCAGTCAAAGGGATTTAAATAACAGACCGATGCTCCTTCGGGGCTTTGATACCACATCAAATTATTATGGAATCAACCTGCAGAATTTCATAGTTCAATTCAAAAAACCGGTTCCATTAAATTGTATTGCTTTGCGGGAGGCCATCCACCTCGGTCAGACGATACGAAAATTCAGCATTGTGTTATATAATGGCGATAAGGCAATCGGCGAAGTGCAAGGTACCAGTGTGGGAAGAAAAAGAATATTGACTTTTCCAACAACAACTGTTACTTCATTCAGGGTTTATTTGGAAGATGCACAAGGCAATGATAATATAACTGCTGTAGCTGCTTATCTTATTAATGAAAGTCTGATAGAAAAATAAACTTTCTGATCATTTGCCTTTAAAATTAGCTTTTCTTTTTTCTAAGAAGGCAGATGTACCTTCTTTCATATCTTCTGTGGCAAAAGCATTTCCAAATTCAGCAACTTCGACAGCATATCCATCTTTTGTTTCATCAAAAACTGCATTCACAGCTTTAATGCATCCGGCAATGGCAAGCGGTGCTTTTGAATTAATAAGCTCCATTATCTTTCTCGTCTCTGCCATTAGCGATTCTTGAGAAGTAACATGATTTACTAACCCTAACTGCTTTGCTTCATTTGCATCTACCATATTTGCAGACATTAATAATTCCAAAGCTTTTCCTTTTCCTATGAGCTGAACAAGTCGTTGTGTTCCACCATAACCCGGTATTAATCCAAGGTTCACTTCCGGTTGGCCAAATTTTGCGTTTTCACTTGCTATTCTGAAATGGCAAGCCATTGCCAGCTCGCAACCGCCACCCAGCGCAAACCCATTTACTGCTGCAACGATTGGTTTTGAAGAATTCTCGATCTTTTCAAAAACCTCCTGCCCGTGAAAAGATAAAGCCATCGCATCATTCTTGTCAAGGCTTCCAAATTCTGAAATGTCGGCACCGGCAACAAATGCTTTAGACCCTGCACCAGTTATGATGGCAGACCTGATATCGTCATTTGTTTTTATTTCATCCAATATAGCATTCAGATCTGCAAATACATCTTTGTTCAATGCATTTAATTTATCAGGCCTGTTTATAGTGATTGTTAAAATGCCATTATCTGATGAAGTAAGCAATGTTTTATACATGATCCCCTTTTTTATACTATAAAATTAAGGATAAAAAAACTGTGCATTTTAAATGCTTTCGATTAGTAAATTAGTGTATCGTAGCTCTGTATAAAAATTTTACTGCTGTTGTTGTATCTCAAGATATTGCCTGTACGAATTATTATTGATCCCAGGATTTTTTGATGTATAACTGAATGTTGGTATGGTATCTTTTTCTTCATTTGTTCTCACATGGCCATTGTCTATACTTACAGAAACTTCTAAGGTGTGTTCAGAAGAACCTTTGTAAGTTCCTTTTACTGGTGTACAATCAGAAAAATTTTTTCCGATAGCAAGTTTCACATGCCTGTCGCTGGCAATACAATTATTGGTTGGATCCAGGCCGAGCCATCCATAGAATGGAACATATGCTTCCACCCATGCATGTGTAGCACCTTCACCACGCAGTTCATGATTTTTTGGACAGATATAACCACTCACATACCGGGCAGGAATTCCGGTCAAGTGCAGCAAAACCAATAATAAATGTGCAAAATCCTGGCATACACCTGCTTTAAGTTTCAGGATGTCATCAATTTTGGTCTCAATGCTTGTTACCCCTTTTTTGTATTCAAAATTGGTAAATACGTATTCCGATAATTTTTTTGCATTGGTAAACGGTGTATCATCCCTGTTGATTATTCCTGAGGATAAGTGTTCGAGTTCCTCAACAGAGGAAAAAGCATCATGTTTCATAAAATCAAGGAAGGGGTATACCTCTATTAATTGACCAAGTTCCAGCCATTGTTGTTCTGAAGGCTGTTTGTCTTCGGGGAGCACTACAGGATTTGTTGAAACGACTACATCAGATTCTATCAATAAAACATTATGCGGGGCGATATTTGAGAAAACACCCACTGTATTTCCAAAATAGTCAGTGAATTTCTCAATTACAGGATCATTGGTGATTTTTAATTCATGTTTTTTTACCGTCTGGGTAATGTCGTTTACAGGAAACAACATAATCTGGTTGGTACAATCAATTACAGTTGATGCGTAAGAATAACGGGTAATGTGCTTTATACGGAAGTCAGCCATAAATATAATTCAGGTATTTCCAAAATAAAACTTATTGAAACGATTAGCAATATCAAAAAGTTCTGCTTTGGTTTGCGATAAAAATTGTTTTAGAAGTTCACTGTTATCAGCTACATTGCTGTATTTGATATTATTATAACAACGGCCAATATTAAATTCAAGTTGTGAATAGCTTTCTGCCGAGCTTTCTGTCTTCAACCTTTCAAAATACCTATTAAGCCGCTCCATCGAATATAAAAGGGAATGAGAGAATTCTGTATTATACAAGACATGATCAATGACCAGTTTTGAATCAAGTTTGCCTCTATTGGTTCTTACGTAAAGCTCATAACCGGATAAAGAGTATAGCAAAAACCGCCAGGTTGGGTCTTCTGAATGCTTTTGCAAATCATAATTATATTCTTTGAGTTTAATAGTAAGCAAATCAATGGTGATAATAGCTCTTGAAAGAAAGCGGCCGATATTCAAAAAATTGAATCCCTCTTCTCTTGCCATTGTTATATCAACCGTCCCATTATACAACATCCCATGCCGAATCAATGCATCAAGAGATGTTACCGGATCTCCATTAATAATGTTTTGTGTTATCGATTTTTCTCTTACAAGGTGATAATATTCATTCAGGCACAACCATACTTCTTTAGTGATATGATCCTGTACCGACCGGGCATTCTCTCTTGCATGAGTGATATTGTTGATAATAGAAAAAGGATTATCCCTATCTATTACAAGAAGTTCCAGCACTTTGGAAGAATTGTTTTCTATTAAGTTAATTTTATCTGGAGGCAGGTCACTATACGTTTGCAATACTGAAAGCCAGCTAAAATCATGCACTTCATCCTGCGATGAAATATATTTGGTGTGCAACATCCGGAGCATACGATTTGTACGTTCCATATATCTCGCCATCCAGAAAATTGATTCAGCTACTCTACTTAACATCGTTATTATTTAACTTCCTAAAACCCATGTGTCTTTACTACCTCCACCTTGCGATGAATTAACAACCAATGACCCTTCTCGCAAAGCAACTCTCGTTAATCCGCCGGGAACAATTTCTATTCCTTCAGGGCCGTATAAAGCATATGGCCGCAGGTCAACCCTGCGTGGTTGCAATTCTCCATTGATATAACATGGAGCTGATGAAAGATTAATTATTGGCTGTGCGATAAAGCTTCTCGGATCTTTATTTATCGCTATTTTGAATTCATTCATTTCTTTTTCAGTTGCCGCATTGCCGATCAGCATGCCATATCCACCGGATTCATTTGTTTTTTTGATGACCATTTTATTCATATTCTCAAAAACCATTTTCCTGTTTTCAGGATTAGCAAGCTGATAAGTGGGAACATTTTTTAAAATAGGCTCTTCGTTCAAATAATAACGGATCATATCGGGGACATAAGAATAAACTGCTTTATCATCGGCCACACCATTTCCCATTGCATTTACAATAGCCACATTTCCTTTTCTGTAAGCCCAGTATAGACCAGGAACACCCAACATGCTGTCTGGACGAAAAACCAGCGGATCTATAAAATCATCATCAACCCTTCTATAGATCACATCTATTTTTTCCAGGCCTTTAGTGGTTTTCATAAATACATGATGGTTTTCTACCACAAGGTCCCGGCCTTCTACCAGTTCAATACCCATTAGTCGAGCTAAAGTTGTGTGTTCGAAATAGGCAGAGTTAAACATACCAGGCGTTAGTAATACAATGGTTGGATTACTGGTCTGCCTGTTAGAGAGGGCCATCAGGTTTTTCAATAAACGATCAGGATAATCCTTTACCGGCAGCACATTATTCTTTGGTATCAGGTCTGGAAAAATCCTGTAAGTAATGCTTCGGTTTTCGAGCATATATGAAACACCTGAAGGAGTTCTGAGATTATCTTCCAGCACATAGAATTGGCCATCATTGTCTCGAATAAGGTCAACACCTGAAATATGTGTATATATATCAAATGGAACATCAACATTTACCATTTCTCTAAGGAAGCAGGAACAGGAATAGATCAGTTTTGCAGGAATGATGCCGTCTTTAATTATAAACTGCTGATGATAAATATCTTTCAAAAAGATATTTAATGCTTTTAGCCGCTGCTTAATTCCTTTTTCAATCTGAAGCCATTCATCTGCCTTGATTATACGGGGAACAACATCAAACGGAAATATTTTTTCTATTCCTTCGCCGCTGCTGTAAACTGTGAAAGTAACTCCCTGTGACATGAACAGTTTTTTTGCCTGTTCGTCTTTCCGGGTCATTTCCTCAGGTGTAATGTCACCAATGGCGGAAACAAAATTTTTGTAATGGGTTCTGATCGTATTGTTGCCATACATCTCATCCCATACATCCGGGTTCTCAAAATAATTGGTAAGTATTGAATGCCCTTCCATGGTTTAATATACAAAAGAAAAAAGTAACAGTTGTTATTTTATGGAAGCAATCGTAGTGAAGATTTAGAAATCTCTGTTTTCTTTAACCCATGTTGTAATATACTCACTGATCTCGGAAGTTGGTGTACCCGGCGCAAATAATTTTCCAACTCCTGAATCGTTCAATGTTTTCATATCATCTTCGGGAATAATGCCGCCGCCAGTTAGCAGTACATCATTCATTCCTTTTTCTTTCATCATTTCTATCACTTTTGGGAATACCGTCATATGGGCACCGGAAAGAATGCTGATACCGATGGCGTCTACATCTTCCTGTAGTGCTGCATTTACCACCATTTCAGGAGTTTGCCGAAGCCCGGTATAGATAACTTCCATACCTGCGTCACGAAGTGCAGTGGCAATTACTTTAGCACCACGGTCATGGCCATCAAGGCCAACTTTTGCAACTAAAACTCTTACAGGTCTGTTCATTAGCAATCTTGTATTGCGAAAATAAGGAAACTGCTGCTATACTTATCTGTCAAAACGTTTCTTCATTTGCCGTAATCCATCTTGTGCTATTTTTAAACCGGTTGAATCTATATTTTCAAAAAAGATGATCTTATCACCATATTGCCTGGAGAAGGGATTAGCAACAGAATCAATCACTGTAACTTTTTCAAAGTATTGAAAAACCTCATCATCTTTTTCTGGCATATGTCGGCTGGTGAGGATCATATTCTTCATCCATAGATCATCTGGAATCCATTGAAGAAAAGAACCGTTGTCGGTGTAAACTTTTTTTATGAAGTAATTATCTTCTCCATAAAATTTCATTGAGCCAGCTTGCCCGTAATGTCTTGTGAAAATTATAGTAGAAGCTTTTGCAGAATCTGGTAGTGTATTAAAAAATTTTTTTGTTTTAGCGGTTAGTTCTTTCCACCCAAGCATATCAGCAAAGTCCTGTGGCAATTCATGATTCTTCTGGTCTTCCCATTTATGTTCTATTCCATATTTCTTATAAAACCTGGCAAGCTTTTCCGGTTTCCAGATGGGTAGTAGCATTGGCAGGATCATATAGGTTATACCGATAATTAGTATAGTAATGGCATAGCGAATCCAGTTTCTTTTCTCGGTCATTCGTTCCCATGCCACAGCTCCGGCTGCCAGCAGCATCGGATAAATTCCGGCTGCATAATAGCTTTTACCTCTTCCTACGATCAATAATAGCAAAACAAGTATATAGGTGAAGGCAAGAAAACGCCACTGCTTATTTTTTAAATACCATATCAGTCCTGCCATCCAGATCATAGCTGTTGCTAAAAACATCATCACTTGTTCTATTAAAAACCCTGATGGGTTCATATACTTTAACTGTGTTTCCTGCAACTCGTTCATGTGGTGTTTCAATGGCCAGTTATGCTGGTATTGCCACCATATGTTTGGCAGAATAATCAACATCCCAATTGCTGCCGATATGTATAGATGTTTCTTTAAGAATATTTTTCGATGATGAGAAATGGCTAATGCAACAATAATACTTGACACAATAAACAGTATTGAATATTTACCAAGAAAACCAATAGCCAGACTAATTATAAACCAGAGGATGAATTTGTTATTTTCTGAATTTATATAGCAGATAAGGAGATATATACTTAACGCCCAGAAAAAAATATCAAACATGTTTGGCTGAAACAAGTAATGCATTCTAAGATAAGCTCCGGTAATAATGCTAAAGCCGGCAATGAACTGTGCAAATAATTTCCCTCCGAGTTCACTAGCGATCAGGCATGTAACCACAACAGTAGCGGCACCAAATAAGCATGGCCAAAGTTTTACCCATGCTTCTCCACCGCCAAACCATGACGAAATCATTGCGAGGTAACCGATCAGCGGAGGATTTTCCATATAGCCTAAGGCCGGGTTTTGTCCTTGTTGGTAATATAAAAAACTCGTCCCGCTGCAGTTCAAAGACTGGGTCCTGGAGAAAAAGAGGAATGATGAACTTTACAATTGCCAAAAGCAATATTAATGGCCAATAGGCCTCAGCTTTTTTCATTTACTGAAAGATACTAACTCAAGTGATGAGTCTGAAATTATTTAGAAAGTGCTTTCAACCCGTTGGTAATGCGGTGCAGGGTTTCATCTCTTCCAATTACTTCAGCGATATCAAATACACCCGGACCGAACTTGGCGCCAACAAGCATTATACGTAATGGAAGCATTAGTTCACCTGGTTTTAGCTGATGGGCTGCGGCGATTTCTTTTAAGGCATTTTCCGTTTCATGTGCATTCCAGATGGTTGTGGATTGGTAAGTGCGGATCAACTCTGAAAAGAATTGCTGTTTTTGATCATTCCATTTTGGAAGTATTGAAGCAGTATCAATCTTATCCGGTGTATTGAAAAAGAAAGCGGATTGTTCTGTAAAATCAGTAAGCAACGTACATCTTTCTTTAACCAATGCAATTATCTTATCAATTTTTGATTGATCATAATTTTCAGGTGATAGTGATTTTTCAATATGTGATCTGAATTCTGCAATTGACAATCTCTTGATCCATTCATGATTGAACCATTTTGCCTTTTCATAATCAAAATGAGCCCCGGCACTGTGAACTCTTTCCATTGAGAAAGCTTCGATCAATTCTTCCATAGAGAAAATTTCCTTGTCGGTTCCATCATTCCAGCCAAGTAAAGCAAGCAGATTTATAAACCCTTGAGGTATAAATCCCTTTTCTTTAAATCCTTCTGTCAGTTCATTTGTTTTCGGATCAGTCCAGCTCATTGCAAAAACAGGGAAGCCATATTTTGCTCCATCTCTTTTACTCAATTTTCCGTTCGGACCAAGTATTAGTGGAAAGTGTGCCCATTGCGGCATATTCTCGATGCCGAATAGATATTTCCACAATAAGATATGAACTGGTGCAGATGGTAACCATTCTTCTCCACGAAATGCATGTGAAATTTGCATCAGGTAATCATCTACCACTACCGCCAGGTGATAGGTTGGCATTCCATCAGCTTTCAGTAACACTTTATCATCAACAAGAGAAGAGTCAAATTGCACTTCGCCACGGATCATATCAGTAAAAGAAATATTTTCTCCCTCTGGCATTTTAATGCGGATTACATAAGGAGTTTTATCAGCGATCAGTTTACTTACTTCATCCGCTGGTAAGGATAAAGAATTCCGCATTTTTAAACGGGTGTGCTGATCATATTGCGGAGTATGATTTTGTTCTGATTTAAGGTCACTCCGCATCTTTTCTAATTCTTCAGTAGTGTCAAATGCATAATATGCGTAGCCATCTTTTACTAGCTGTTCAGCATATTGCAGGTAAGATGCTTTTCTTTCACTTTGGCGATAAGGCCCAAAGTTTCCTCCATGCTGCACACTTTCATCTGGTTCAAGTCCACACCATTTCAATGTATCAAAAATGTATTCTTCTGCACCGGGTACATACCTGCTTTGGTCAGTATCTTCTATCCGCACTATAAAATCGCCACCATGTTTTTTAGCGAACAGATAATTGTATAAAACAGTTCTTACTCCCCCAAGATGTAAACCGCCAGTGGGAGAAGGGGCAAAACGAACTCTTACTTTTTTACTCATAGGCTGCAAAGATAAACCTCAACCCTTTAAGGGGCTTTATATTTGCATATGATGAGGCACTATTTTGTAAAAACTCCATGGTGGTTAATGAGAATTTATCCAAATCGTTTGTGGAGTTTGCCTGCATCTGATAAAACTATTTATCTCACATTTGATGATGGTCCTCATCCGGTTGCCACTCCTTTTGTTTTGGATGAATTAAAAAAGTACAATGCGAAAGCCACTTTTTTTTGTATCGGTAAAAATGTAATTGAGTTTCCTGATATCTATAAAAGGATCATTAGTGAAGGGCATTCAGTCGGTAATCATACTCAGCATCATTTGAATGGCTGGAAAACGGAAACGAATGAATATTTAGATGATGTGAAGGAAGCATCAACACATATACAATCAAATCTTTTCAGACCTCCATATGGAAGACTTCGTTCGGTGCAAGCAAGGGGAATAGCCTACGCAATAAATAATAAATCTTCAAAAATTGTAATGTGGGATGTATTGAGTGGAGATTTTGATGAAAAGCTGAGTAAAGAAAAATGCCTGAAGAATGTTTTGGATAAAACTAGCAATGGTTCTATTATCGTTTTTCATGACAGTGAAAAAGCATTTCCCAGGGTACAGTATGCATTGCCTTTGTTTTTAAGCGATTTTTCCCAAAAAGGTTTCAGCTTTAAGGCGCTATAGAGAAATTTTTATTTTTTGAGGGCTTAAAAAGTTAGGGCCTGGGTAGAAACCCTGGCCCGTTTTTAATCCGTACCCTATGAAAACTGGTTTAAAGGTATAATAATTTTTTAATTACGGCAAAGTAATTTGATAGGTATTCCCGTTTATTGTAATTGTTGCCCGGTTATCGCAAGTACCCTGACCGAAATCGAGGATAGCAACCCAAGGGCCTGTCGTTGCTGTATTGGCCCGTACAATTCTGATCCTTCCTTTTACGATCCAGCGGCAATTAAATCTTTTGATCAATGGCTCGGTTATTGTTGATTCCCAACGAACTAGCAAATTTCCTCTTTTTACTTTACCATTGGAGTTTCCTTCAATTCTGAACACATCATCAAGAGGGATGTTTGTAGTAAGTCCTTCTATCTGTGTTATTACTTTACGGCTATTCCATTCGATAAAGTTGCCATTGGGTTTGGTCAATTTTGCATTTGTAACATCTACAGTAAATTGGCGACTTGTAGGAGGAGTTGTTATTACAGTGGTTGTGTTTGTTATTTTATGGGTGCCCTCTACTTTAATACTGTCGAAATAAAAACCTTCAAAGGTTGTGGTGGCCATCGCTCCTGGAATAATAAGACGATTTGTATATTCAGTTATGATCTTTCCTCTTCTTAAATGGCCGTCTCTGCCTATACAACCCGGATTACCAAAGTCCAGGATGATTCTTACCGGAAATGCATTCGGAGGATTAAGCCGAACTATTGTAACATCAGGACAAGCTGTTACTCGACCAAAAACGCCGGTACCGCTGATACCTACCTCATCATTGACACCAAAAGTATCATCAAAAATGCCATTGAATATGATCTCTGCTTCACCATCAGCTTCACTGGAAACTCTTGATGCTTCCAATTCTTGCTGTTCATCAGTTGCTGAAGAACTGTTTTCTTTTTGACAAGCAGTAAAAAAAAGTAAAATGGAAAGAAAAGATATGGCGGTCAGTTTAAATGAGAAATACTTTAGTTTCATAAACTATGTTTTATTGGTATGATTTAACGGCAATATGATTGTATTTATTGGTACAAGTTTAAAGGAATCTTAAAATTTTTAAGGAGTTTTACCCTACAAATTTTCCTGAGAATGAATATAATAGATACCCATACACATCTTTACTTGCCGGAATTTGCGGTCGATAGGTCGAAAATGCTTAAAAGAGCTGAAGATGAGGGTGTTAAAACTTTTTTATTACCGGCGATTGATTCCTCTACTCATCAGCAAATGCTGGATTTGGAAGTTGAAACTAAAGGCGTCTGTAGGTCAATGATGGGGCTACACCCTTGTTCTATTAAAGGAGATTTTGACCGAGAACTAAAAATTGCCCATGACTTTCTAGAAAAGCAACGATTTATAGCTATTGGTGAGATAGGCCTTGACTTTTATTGGGATAAAACATATACGGAACAGCAGTACGAAGCCTTCCATAAACAAGTTGAATGGGCCCTTGAGTTTGATCTTCCCATTGTTATTCATTCCCGTAATTCAATAGATGAGTGTATCAACGTTGTGAAGGATCACCAAAAAGGTAATTTGAGAGGGGTCTTTCATTGCTTTTCAGGCAATTCTTTGCAAGCTAAAAAAATTATTGACCTCGGCTTTTATATGGGAATAGGAGGGGTACTTACTTTTAAAAACTCAGGAGTAGATAAAGTAATGCAAGAAATTAGTCTTGATAATGTTGTATTGGAAACAGATGCTCCATACCTGGCTCCCGTTCCTTTTCGGGGAAAGAGGAATGAACCTTCTTATTTGATATATGTGATAAAAAAATTGTCGGAACTGAAAAGTATATCTGAAGAAATTGTGGCAGAGATGACAACAGCTAATGCAAAAAAACTATTTCAGTTGTAATAAATAAAAAACAAAGCGGAGACCGAGGGATTCGAACCCTCGATACGGTTTCCCGTATATACACTTTCCAGGCGTACCTCTTCAACCACTCGAGCAGGTCTCCATCCTTGAATAAGGGCTGCAAAAATAAGGATTCTTATCTTACCAGTTGTTGGCCTGATCAGTGTTCATTCTTTCTGATACATCTACTGGTTTGTGTTCTTTCCAGTGAGCATCAAATTTTACAAACCAGGAGATCCAAAAACTACGGCTTAATCGCATCAACCAGGGTTGAAGTAGCAAAAGAAAAAGAGCATTAAAACCAAGCCAGTAAAAAAACCTGTTATCATTAGTTGACAAACCAATTACCACATACCATGCTACTAATGTGGCCACACTAATTGCAACAGTAAGGGCATAACTTACATAGCTTGTACCATAGTAAAAACCAACTTCTATTTCTGTTGCCTGCCCACAAACGGGGCATACCTTATTCATTTCCATATTCTTTTTGAAACGAAAGGTGACCGGGTTTTTAAAAAGTCTTCCTTCCCGGCATCGAGGGCAACGGCAGCTTAATGTTGAGGCAAGATAACCCCTGTTGCTATTTTTTTGTGACATCTGTAAATTATTTGATATGCTGTTCAATTACCTTTTTTAATTCGAAGGTCTGCATTACCCCCGATTGACGCCAAAGTTTTTTACCATTTTGAAATAATATCAGAGTAGGTACACTTTGTACCTGGTAAGCATTTGCTGCTCCCGGGCTTTGGTCAATATCAATTTTTATGATACGGATTTTATCTCCCATTTGATCATGTAGCTGTTTCAGGATTGGTGCCATCATTTTACAAGGACCGCACCATTCGGCGGAGAAATCGACAAGTACCGGAGTGTTGCTGTTTATTAGTTCACTAAATGATTCCTTCTTATTAGTTGTTGTCATTTTTTCTTTCTTTTTTTAATATACTGAAAAGTAATCCACCCATCAATGCGCCATATGCTGTACTATTATGCCATTTAGATGTGATAATACAGGTGCCATTTATACAACCAACTTGTTGCCAGTATAAATAACCACCAATTGAACCAAATATGATTCCGGCTATAATAAGTTTATTATTTATGATCCAATTTTTCATGTTTCAAATACAAAATTAATTATACCTGTTTACTATTTACGGAGAACAAAATATAGGATTACATTTTACCAGGTAAAATTTTATTCCAGTATAACCATGGAAGTATTTTTTTCTTCAGTTGATACATTGTCCACCTCTCTTTGGCCTGGTTGAATGGGAATGTTTCTTTTGGCTTATTATTGTAATCAAATTCACATAGTACCAGCTTGCCATATCCGGTTACAACCGGGCAGCTTGAATATCCGTTATATTTTTCTTTTAACTCTTTTCCATCCATACTTGCCAACAGATTTTTTACAAGTACCGGAGCTTGTTTTCTTATAGCAGCTCCAGTTCTTGAAGTTGGTAATGATGAAGCGTCACCCAGTGAAAAAATATTTTTATAGGTGTTATGTTGTAAGGTGTATTTATCTACATCTACCCATCCGGCTTCATTTGCAATAGGGCTATTTCTCACAAAATCAGGAGCACTTTGAGGAGGTGTAACATGTATCATATCAAATTCAACAATGTATTCTTTGTTATTATTTTGTTCACCTATACCAATAAACTTTGCCTTTTTGTTCGGGCCATTAATTTCTACAAGTTTGGTAAAGAAATTCATTTGAACGTTATCTCTCTCTGCTACCTTCTTTAATGTTTTTTCATACTTATCTACTCCAAAAAGTCGGGTGCCACCACTCCAATACTGAATTTCAATAGTATTGAATACTTTCTTTTTCTTAAAGTAATCTGCAGCAAGCCACATTATCTTATGTGGGGCACCGCCGCACTTTACAGGTGTATTAGGATTCGTAAATATGGCTTTACCTGTTTTCAGATTCTTTATGCATTCCCAAGTATATGGCGCCTGATCAAAACTATAATTGGAGCAAACACCATTTTCACCCAAAGTATCTTTTAAACCTTTTATTTCATGCCAGTTTAACTGAATTCCCGGAGCAATTACTAAAAACGTATAACTCACTTTGTCATTATTATCAAGTGTAATATGATTCTTATCCGGCTGAAATGAAACTACTTTTTGCTTAATCCATTTAGTTTTTTTGGGCATTACTGATGCTTCACTTCTTTTTGTTTTATTTATATCAAAAACACCTGCACCAACTAGAGTCCAGGCTGGTTGATAATAATGAAACTCAGAAGGTTCAATGATAGCAATATCTAAATTTCTATTTTTTCTAAGTAGTTGCGATGCAGTTGAAATGCCTGCATTTCCTCCTCCTATTATTACTATTTGATGATTATGTGTCATGAGCTTTGTTATTTATGCTAAAGTATTTTAACCCTTAGTTTTTAAGAGTGACCGTTGTCACGGTTCTTTATTTTATTCTTATGATTCTGCTCAGGTTCTAATCATTTTTTACTTGTATAAAAAAATGCCGGCTATTTACCGGCATTCATCTTTTTTTATGTTTTTTCTTTATTTATTTAAATATGCTGAGTACATCCATACTAATTTTTCCTGCTGACGTATATAGTCGCTCACAAGTGCATTGGTTCCTTCATCTTCTGCTTCAGCTGAAAGACTAAGCAAGTTTCTTTCAATTTCTAAAAGAATACCAAAGGAATCAATTACTGAATTAACAGCCTTTACACCGTCTGTAATGTTCTTTTGTTCTTTTATTTGCGAAAGCTTAAGGAAATCTGTAAATGTATGGTTAGGAGTATGGCCGAGAGTTAAAATTCTTTCAGCAATCTCATCAATTTTTATTTGGGTATCAGTATATAATTCTTCAAACTTTAAATGCAACTCAAAGAACTTCTCACCTTTAATATTCCAGTGAAACCCACGGGAATTAATATAGAATAACTGATAATTGGCAAGTAATACATTTAATAACTCCGCTAACTTTTTTGCTTTCGCAGCATCTAATCCAATTCTATTCATTTTCATATTTTAAGTTTTATGATTATTTATAGGTATGTAATATCAACGTTACATTAATAAAATTGTTCGGTAAATTAATGAGGTAATTTATCTCTGAATTTACCATATACCCAAGTGCCAGCAATAGCACTTAATAGAGTGATAATAATTGCCGTTGATCCGGTTCCTATCTGGGCAAATAGTGGACCAGGACAAGCTCCTGTAATAGCCCAACCTAATCCAAAAGTTAAGCCGCCAAATATTTGACCTTTATTAAATTTCTTTGATTCAAGTTTTATTTCTTCTCCTTCGATAGATTTTGCTTTTAGTTTTTTAATAAGCAATACGCTGATTGCACCAACAATAACTGCAGATCCAATGACGCCATACATATGAAAACTTTTTAGTTGAAACATTTCTTGTATACGAAACCATGAAATTACTTCTGCTTTTACAAGAAATATTCCAAATATGATGCCCGCAAAAATATATTTGATGTTGGAGACTAGTGGTTTATCAAGTTCAGAATAATTTACACACATTGCATTTTCTGAACGTACTTCATAATCTGTATGTTTATCAATTGCCATGTTATATTATAGTTTTAAAATAAAGGGAAGAATAAGATTTGTCATTATAAATCCGCCTGCCATAAAACAGCAGGTAGCAACCAGTGATGGCCATTGCAGGTTACTTAAACCCATAATGGCATGACCGCTGGTACACCCGCCTGCATATCTTGTTCCAAATCCTACCAGGAAACCACCACCGATCATCATGATCAATCCTTTCACAGTAAACAGTGCAGGCCAGTTAAATAAATCTGAAGGAACCATTGATGTAGTATCTGTAATGCCAACTGCGGACAATTTCGATATGACTGCTTCATTGATTTTTATTGGCTCAGGGTTTGATAATATTTGTGCTGCTATGAAACCACCGAGCAAAACACCTGTTACAAAAAATAAATTCCATATTTCTTTTTTCCAATTGTATTGAAAGAATGGAATCTTTGCAGGTATACAGGCTGCACAAACATGCCTTAATGATGAGGAGATGCCAAATGATTTGTTGCCCAATAACAAAAGGGCAGGAACGGTTAATCCAATAAGTGGACCGGCCACATACCATGGCCAGGGTTGTTTAATCCAGTCTAACATTTTTTATTTTTTTAAAATTGAGAATATGATCCATGTTTTATTGTGATAAATATCACTAAAATTTATATAGTGTAGTAGATTCCTACAAGAAGTTGATTATTATAAAAAAGCCCATTTTTTCCTTTTTGAAGGACAAACTGGTAACCTACTTCAATGTCAGATCTTTTTTTCTTCCAATGTATGCTATTTAAAAGGCGATTTTGGTCAAAATCAAAATACCTGGCTGAAAGTCTTGTTATGATTTCATCTGAGACCTGGTAACTAAATCCTTGTTTGTCTTCTTTAGAGAATAGAATTCCAAAAGCTGTAAGAAATCTAAAACGGGTTTGCCTGTTTCCATCATTCTTATTAAACTCAATAAATCTTTCTTCTGCAATAAATCGGTTTTTATTTGATATACTGCCCAGATGATACGACTTAGAAACACCAATAGCTGTTCTGATCTCTTTTTTCTCTTTTAATTCGCCGGTATAATTCATTAAATCATCAAAAGTGAACATAGAAACGGGGGATGAAATAATTTGCCAGTTTTTATTTAACTTATAGAAAACCCAGGTTCTTATACTGTTTACAAGTTTGAATTGAAACATATTATTCTGACCGGAAAGAAAATTAGCTTGTCTTCTATGGATTAAATCAACTTCAGCCGACCAATTATTTTGAAACGGATGTGTTATACTGACTTTACTCCAAAATTCATGATGGGTTTGAGTATTAGCAGATGCAGATATGGATAAAAACAGAAAGAACAATAAATTCTTCATTTATATTTTTGTTTCTAATGATTTCCATGGCCCGCCATTATACACTTCAAGATTGGCTGATTTTAGTATCCCTTTTGCCATACCGCTTCTTGCACCGCTATGACAAACTGTGATTAAAGGCTTATTCAGATTTTTTAGTTCATTTACTTTGCTGCTAATTGTATCAAGTGGGAAATTTTTCGAATTTTTTATATGTCCGGATTTGTATTCTTCTGGTGTTCTTACATCAACGATTAAAGCACCATTCTGTACCAACGCTTTATAATTGACGGATCTGCCTCCGAATATTATTTTTAAGATATTATGCATAATTATCAATTTAAAAGTGATTGAATATCTGCAAGACCACCACCGTTGTAAATGTTAGTAAGACCTTTTTGGTTTAAAAAACTTACAGCCATGCTACTACGATTACCGCTACTACAATAAAGTATAATTGGGGTTTGAAGTATTTTGAAATCATCCACCTTATTTGGAATTTCTTCCAGCGGAATATTCTTAGCACCAGGAATATGTTCTGTTTCAAATTCCCATGAGCTTCTGACATCTACGATCGTAGTAGATAGATATTTTACTAATTCTTTCATTGTTTCCATACATGTAATTTTATTCTTTTGATAAAAACTCGGCAATAAACCCCGGTTGGCTTTAACCATTAACCTACAGCCATAAATAGTTCTTATAATAATGTGGAAGGACAAACATAATCGGTCAATGTAAATTTGCCGGTCTCTTTAATATCTTTAAATCCGCCTTTAATATCAATCAGGTTTTCGTAACCTCTTGCTCTAAGAATTGAATTGAATATCATTGAGCGATAACCACCAGCACAGTGTACATAATATGTTTTATTCTTATCTAAATGAGCCATACTATCATTGATAAAATCTAATGGTTCGTTTTCCGCATTCACAATATGTTCACTTTGGTATTCGCTTTTTTTACGAACATCAACAATGCTTATTTCTTGTTTATCCATTATTTCTGACAATTCGTTTGCAGATATTGATTTGATCTGATCTATTTCTTTGCCGGCTTTTTTCCAGGCTTCAAATCCACCTTTTAAATATCCGATTGTATAATCATATCCTACTCTTGCCAACCTGGTAATTACTTCTTCTTCACGACCTTCGTCTGTTACTAATAATAGTTCTTGTTTAATGTCAGGTATCATAGCACCTACCCAAGGGGCAAAACTTCCATCAATTCCTATATTGATTGAGTTTGGAACAAACCCTTTTGCAAAGGTTTGAGGATCTCTTGTATCCAGAATTAATGCACCGGTTTCGTTTGCTGCAGTTTCAAAGGCTTCAGGACTCAGATCATGTTGTCCTCTTTCCAATACTTTGTCAATGCTTTCATAACCTTGTATGTTCAACATTACATTTAATGGGAAATAGGCTGGGGGAGCAACTAATCCGGTTGTAACTTCTTTGATAAACTCTTCTTTGGTCATATTTGCACGAAGAGCATAATTTGTTTCTTTCTGATGACCCAATGTATCTGTTGTCTCTTTACTCATATTTTTGCCACAGGCACTGCCTGCACCATGTGCTGGATAAATTGTAATGTCATCTGCAAGGGGCATTATCTTGTTGCGAAGAGAATCAAATAAATAACCAGCTAATTTATCTTGTGTTAAGTCTGCTGCTACTTTTTGAGCCAGGTCAGGACGTCCAACATCTCCAATGAAAAGAGTGTCACCGGAAAATAAAGCAATATCTTTCTCATTTTGATCTTTCAAAAGATAACAGGTGCTTTCCATTGTATGGCCTGGGGTATGCAAAACTTTCAAACTTACATTTCCGACTTTTAATTCTTCACCATCTTTTGCTATATAAGCATCAAATGAAGGATTAGCGGTTGGCCCAAATACAATAGGGGCACCCGTTTTTTTACTCAGATCCAAATGACCACTTACAAAATCTGCATGAAAGTGAGTTTCCAATACATATTTGATCTTAGCTCCGTTACGTTCTGCCTTTTTAATATAAGGCTCTACTTCACGCAGAGGGTCTATAACAACAGCTTCACCATTGCTTTCAATGTAATATGCTCCTTGAGCAAGACATCCCGTATAAATTTGTTCTATTATCATTTTGATTTTTTTAATATTTAATGCAAATTTTAAAAATTGTTTTTACTCTTATAGTGACTTCAATCACATTTAATGGAGGCTTTCACCGGGAAAGAATAACTCTTTAATAATGATATATATACCCATGACTAAAACAAACCATCCGAATCCTTTTTTAAGTTTATTGCCATGTATTTTCTTACTAATAGAATCGCCAATAAATATCCCAACAATAGCCAGGCTTGTTACAATTAATAATAGTTTCCAGTCAATTGTATAATTGGAAAGATCACCCGTAAACCCGATCAATGATTTAGCTGCTATAATTAAAAGCGAAGTTCCTACAGCTTGCTTCATTTCAAGCTTACTAAAAATTACTAAAGCCGGAATGATCAAAAAACCACCTCCAGCACCAACAAGACCTGTAAGAACCCCTACAACCAAACCTTCTATCAATATCATTGGGTAATTAAATTTCTGTTCACCCGGAATATCTTCCTGAATCTTTTTCTTATCTCTTATCATAGATATTGAAGCAAAAACCATTAATATGGCAAATATTACCATCAGCAAAATGCTTTTAGTAATTACAAGATGTCCAACACTAAATACTTCATTCGGAATCTGAGGTACTATGATTTTTCGGATTGCATATACTGACGCTATAGCAGGAATACCAAAAATAAAAGCAGTTTTAATGTTTACAAGTCCCTGTTTATATTTTGGAATAGCCCCCACTAAGCTGGAGGCACCTACTATAAATAATGAGTATGCAGTAGCTATAACAGGTTCAACCCTGAATAGATAATATAATACTGGAACGGTCAGAATTGATCCTCCTCCTCCAATCAAACCAAGTGAAATACCAATGACAAGTGATGCTAAATATCCAATGATTTCCATGTAAATAATTTATGCAAGATTAGTTGAAAGAAAAAACTTGCATTGTGACTGAAATCACAGCATATAAATGTCTATAAAAGCTCTATCATATTCCTGTTTAGTTTAACAAGATTTCGTTGTTCCATTTTTTTTAGTAACCTTGAAACAACTTCTCTCGAGCTATTCAAATCGTCGGCAATTTGCTGATGTGATGATTCAATAATTCTTTTCCCTGATTTGTCTGCAAGTCGTTTTAGATAAAATTCCAGGCGTTCATCCATATTATGGAATGCAATATTATCTACCACAGTAATTAATTCATCAAACCGGCTACGATAAGTTTGGATAACAAATTGGTACCAGCTTTTGTATTGCTTCATCAGGTCATCCATCAATTGCACCGGAATCAGTAATACTTCTGTTTCTTCCTCAGCTATTGCTGTAATTTCACTGGTTTCCGATTGTATGGCACAGATCATTGAAACAGCACAGGCTTGTCCCGGGGCGAGGTAATACATCAGGAATTCACCCCCATCCTGGTTCTCCCTGTAAATCTTTATCTGTCCTGATAATACTAATGCTGTTGATTTTATATACTGACCTGTACGCATGATGACCTCACCGACAGCAAATGTTTTCTGCACTGCATTTTTTTCAATTATCTCTATAAGTCCCGGTTCAAACTGGGGAAAAAGTTTTTTCCAATTCATTTTCATACGAATTATGTGTCCAGTATTTTTTCCAGCTTTATACTTCTGCTGCCTTTTACCAGAATATTCGAATTTGTAAATCTTTGTTTCTGAAACCAGTTTTTTGCTTCATCTGCATTAGAAAATGATAAGTAAGGGTGTTTTATCTTTTGAAAATCACCACCTACTAATATTACAGTATTCCAGTTATTTTGACCAATCAAACTGATCAGTGCTTTATGTTCTTCTATACTTTCAGAACCAAGTTCTGCCATGCCACCAAGTATGAGCACTTTATTTTCTGCTTTTAAGTTCGAAAAATTTTCAATGGCCAATTTCATGCTGCTGGGATTGGCATTGTAAGCATCGAGGATGATATTGTTTGAACCTTTTTTTATTAATTGAGAACGGCTGTTGGAAGGTGAGTAATTCTCGATTGATGATTTTATTTTTTTATCAGGAACATTGAAATATTTTCCTATAGTAACAGCGGCTAGCACATTTGGTAAGTTATAACCACCTACTAATTGCGTATGGATAATTCCTGTTTCAGCACCTTTATTTATTTCTACGGTTAAGTAAGGGTCACTGCTTAGAAGGACTCCCTCAATATCTGTATTTGCGGTTCCATATTTCACTATGCGGGAAATGCCCTTACTCATTTCATGCAAATAGTCATAATCCCACATTACGAAAGCGGTGCCGTTATTTTCTCTCAGAAAATGAAATAGCTCTCCCTTGCCTTTTCTTACACCTTCTACACCACCAAAACCCTCTAAATGTGCTTTGCCGCAATTTGTGATTATACCATGTGTCGGCATTGTATATACACAATAAGATTCAATTTCTTTTTGATGATTAGCACCCATTTCAATGACAGCCATTTCAGCATCGGCTTTTATTTTCAATATAGTAAGGGGAATGCCAATGTGATTATTAAGGTTTCCTTCTGTTGTATAGGTTTTGAATGATGAAGAAAGAACTGCATGGATCAATTCTTTGGTAGTCGTTTTTCCGTTGCTACCGGTAATTGCTAAAAAAGGTATTTTGAATTGTTGCCTGTGGAATTTTGCCAAATCTTGTAAAACAACGAGCACATCATCCACTAAAAAAGTTTTTCCTGGAACTTCAAATTTTGACTCATCAATTACCGCAAAAGATGCTCCATCTTCAAGTGCTTTTTTGGCAAATTCATTTCCGTTAAAATTTTGACCTTTTAACGCAAAGAATAAATCACCTGGTTTCAGCTTTCTTGTATCAGTTTGTACAGAGGGATTTTGCTGATAAATGCTATAAAGTTCTTCGATTGGCATATTACAAATGTAAGTGGGATATTAAGAATCTAAATCTTCAGTGTTGAAGCTTATCAGGACAAAAAAACCCTCCAATCTGGAGGGTTTAAAATATTTGTAATTGAAATTATCTTTTTTGTCTGCGGGATTTAAAGTGTTGCCCTGTCTTACGTTTGTTTCCTTCTGGGCTACCCATACGGTTCATTGCACAACGGAAACCAAGTGTACTTAAAGCTTGATCTTCTTCAAGATAGCGACGGGAACCTGGTGTTAACCAATAGGCTCTATCGTTCCAGCTACCACCTTTGTACACTTTTGACTGATCACTTACAAGGGTAGTGATCCCATATCCATACGAAGCTTGGGATAATGAGTCACCATCGAGGTAGTTTATAACATTACCTCTCTGGTAGTTTCTGCGATCTTTACTTTCAGCGTCAGTCACATTCACCATTTTCACTCTACCCGTACTGTCTTTTTCATACCTTGCTGAGGGATCCATTGTAGAAGAATCAGCAACATATAATTTCTTATAAACGTTTCCACGGAAAGGAGCAGGCTGATCGTCAAAATCCAAGGTAGAAAGCGGACGGTAAGTGTCTTCAACCCACTCACTTACGTTACCAGCCATATTATATATACCAAAACCGTTCGGGTAGAATGATTGTACAGGTGCTGTATAAAAGGCACGGTCGTTCAAGCCCCCGGCTACACCGGCATTGTCACCAGAGCCTCTTTTAAAGTTGGCGAGAAAAGTACCCTGCCAGCTACCACGACGGGTATCTCTTAATCCATTTACATTTTGAGCCCAAGGATACATTTGCTTGTTTGAAGCCAATTCTTCCCCTCTCTTTCCTTCTTTCGTACTTGGGCGAGGATTCTGGTTAATCAAACCATAAGCAGCATATTCCCATTCTGCTTCGAATGGTAAGCGATAATCAGGTAATAAAAGACCTGATTCCATTGTAGCAACTGTAGTTTTTGGCTGCCCTTTTGGTGTTTTGATCTTTCCTGGAGGTGCTGTGTACAGGCCTAACAAGTATGATTTTGTTGTGAAGTTATTGTCGCCTTGCTGAGCCCCGGGCTTTAAATTAGCCTTATTTATATAGTTATTTTTTACTAAAGTTCCTTCATTTACACGGTCACTTCTCCACAGGCAGAAATCATGGGCCTGTCTCCAGGTAACGCCGACTACAGGGTATTCATTAAATCCTGGATGACGGAAATAGAACTCTACCATTGGTTCATTATAACTCAATTCACTTCTCCATACTAACGTATCAGGCAAGGCACCCTCAAGAATTTTAGCATTTACAGGGTCAGAAGCATCGAAAACCCTGTTCAGCCAATGTAAATATTCACGATAATGAACATTAGCAACCTCAGTACGATCAATATAGAATGACGGAACAGAAACACGACGTGGGATATTATTCCAGTCACCCATTACATCTTCTTCTGTTTGTCCCATGGTAAAGGTTCCACCCTGAACAAAAACAAGGCCTGGACCCAACCCTTGTTCTTTTGCCTTAGATACCTGGAAGCCGCCCTGGTTCTTATCATTATAATTCCAGCCGGTTACATCCGACTTGTCGTATTTCTTTTTACCGAAAAGACCTTTGCCTTTACAGGATGCCAATAGCACCATACAGGATACGAGGATCGTTAAGTTTCTCATTGTTTTTTGCATAGACCTATGAATTGGAATATTTTTAACGCTGGTCGGGATAAAATATTGCATTCCTGCAGGTATTTACAGACCGAAATGCGAATATAAATACTTTAGAAACAATCAGACACGCAGAACTACTTTTTTTAAAGGGGATTTTTCCCCGGCTTATGAAACATGTCATCACAGAATTGAAATTGATGAATCAAACTGTTTTAGGATTAGGGTTATTTGTAATGAAGAGGTGAATCTTTAGTATTTGATGCAGTCTCAAATTCTCCTAGACAAGCATTTTGGGGGTTGCGGAAACCCGATTCCCCGTCTTTAATGAATCACTATAGTATATTAAGATCCCGTCAAGCTAGTTAGTATTTGCTTCTGATTAATTGGAAATCGCCACTTTAACAAACAAAGATTTTGCTGAAAAAAAATATTTTTTTCGCAATAAATGTTAAATCAATACGTTTTTTTCGAATATTTGTATTAATGATTAAATGCCCAAGCTAAAATTCCGATACCTTAAAACCTGAAAAACAACAATTTTTTTGTTTCGGATAAAATTCTCTATTTTAGTTTTGTATTTAATCAAAAGCTATATATTTACACCATTATTAAAAACTTTCTAATGAGACCAACTGCTTTAAAACTAACTGCTGGTATCCTGTTTTTTTCTCTGTTTTCTACAACAGTAAAAGCTCAGGTTGAACCCCTTAACGTAGTAACCACTGCTGTTCCATTTCTTCGTATTTCACCCGATGCCCGTTCTGGCGGTATGGGAGATCTTGGCATAGCCACTTCTCCGGATGCTTATTCAGGATTGTGGAACGGAGGTAAAGTTGCCTTCAATACCGGTAAAGGTGGTGTAGGTGCCACTTACACTCCTTGGTTGAAGGACCTGGTAAATGATGTTTACCTTTTTACACTTGCAGGTTATTATAAATTTGCTGACAATCAGGCTATATATGGTTCCGTTCGTTATTTCAGCCTAGGTAATATCACATTTACCGATAACCTTGGTAATGACTTTGGAAGCTTCCGTCCCCGTGAATTCGGAATTGACATAGGTTATTCCCGTAAACTGAATGCAAAGAATGGTGTCGGTATCGCTTTGAAGTTTATTAACTCAAACCTTGCTGGCAATACCACTGTTGGAAGTACAACTTACAAAGCTGGCAATGCAGTAGCTGCTGACCTTTCTTGGTTCCACAATGGAGTTGGTGCAAATGGTAGTGGCTGGAATTGGGGTGTAGTTCTTTCTAACCTTGGTTCAAAAATATCTTATACTGATAATGCTGATGCAAAAGATTACATTCCTGCAAACCTTGGCTTTGGTACCAACTATACCAAGCAAATGAATGCTCAGAATAAAATTTCATTTGGTGTGGAATTAAACAAGCTATTAGTTCCTACTCCTCCTGCAGATCCAGCTACTCCTGCTGAGCTGGCAGATTATAGAAATAAGAGTGTAATAGGAAGCTGGTTTAGTTCATTTGGAGATGCTCCTGATGGTTTTGGTGAAGAAATTAAAGAGTTTCAGGCTTCTTTAGGTGCTGAGTATACTTATAACAACCAGTTTTCTCTTCGTGCAGGTTATTTCTATGAGAACAAAACAAAAGGAAACCGTCGTTATTTCACTGCTGGTTTAGGCATTAAGTATAATATCTTCGGATTTAACTTTGCTTATCTTGTACCAACAGGAAGTGGTGTTAGCCGGAATCCATTATCAAATACACTTCGCTTCTCTATCTTATTTGATTTTAATTAAGAGAGGGTTCAGTATATAATTTAAAAACGTCCTGCATTATGCGGGACGTTTTTATTTTCGGGATATTTGTATAAATCGTTTAAGAGAATGTCGTACAGAATAGGTTCAGGAATAGACTTTCACCAACTGGTTGAAGGAAGGGAGCTATGGATAGGCGGTGTTAATATCCCTCATCATAAAGGTGCTTTGGGACATAGTGATGCAGATGATTTGCTTCATGCTATTTGTGATGCAATGCTTGGGGCATTATCATTAGGTGATATTGGTGTTCATTTTCCCGATACAGATGCGAGTTATAAGAATATTGATAGCAAAATCCTGCTCAAGAGAACCTTTCAATTAATACAGAATGAAGGATATGCCGTTGTAAATATTGATTCAACACTTTGCCTGGAAGAACCCAAAATAAAATCCTATGTTCCTGAGATGCAGAAATTGATTGCCGGACTAACTGGTATCTCAGAGAAAGATATTTCTGTAAAAGCGACCACCACTGAAAAAATGGGATTTACAGGAAGAGAAGAAGGTTTAATAGCTAATGCTACTGTATTATTAAAAAAGCTCTGATTATTATCACTTTGGCCAGCTGATGTAAATCCTTCAATGGTTGCCAGTATCTTTGTCAAATGTCATCAATTGAAATAAAAGTCATTAACCGTTCTTCTAATCCTTTGCCAGAATATGCAACGGAAAATTCATCAGGAATGGATATACGGGCAAATATTCCAGGCCAGCTTTTATTAAAGCCACTTGAAAGAATGCTTGTTCCTACAGGTTTGTTTATAGAACTACCGTCCGGATATGAAGCTCAAATCAGGCCCAGAAGCGGATTGGCGATCAAACAGGGAATAACTTGTTTAAATTCACCCGGGACGATTGACTCCGACTACAGGGGGGAAATTAAAATTATTTTGATCAACCTTTCGGCTGATGAACAAGTCATTGAGGCTGGTGATAGAATTGCACAAATGGTTATCCAAAAAGTAGAAAAGGCAAGTTTGAAGGAATCTGAAATGATAAGTATTACAGCAAGAAATGAAGGGGGCTTTGGGCATACAGGTAAACAATAAATTCATGAGTAGATTTTTTTTGATCATAGTAGTTATAGTTTTAGCAGCATCGTGTAAATCAGCAAGAAAAATACAAGCACCACCTGTTACTATTATTGCGGATACAGTTGTAAAATCTCCGGAGGTTACGAGTGTCCCAAAAGAAGATACTGCAGCCATCATCAAAAGCTATTATGAGCTGATTCAAAAAAATAGAATAAACGTCACTACTTTTTCAGCTAAAATAGATATTAACTACAGGGATAATAATGGGAAAAAGATAGATGCTAATGCCAACGTAAGGATGTACACAGATAGTGTGATCTGGATCTCACTTACTGGTCCCCTTGGGATTGAAGGCGCAAGGGTTTATATAACAGAAGATACAGTAAAGATCCTTGATAAACAGGAAAAGATCATTACTGTAAGAAGTGTAGCTTATTTACAGGAAATTATAAACCTACCACTAAACCTCAGGTCATTGCAAGACCTGCTATTAGGTAATCCAGTTTTTTTTGATGAAGATATTGTTTCTTTTAGCCGGTCAGCCAGCACTATTTCATTTAAGAATCATGGTGAATTCTTTATCAATCTTCTTACAATTCAAGATGACAACAAACAAATAATAAACAGCAGGCTCGATGAACTTGACGAAAACCAAAATAGAAACTCCATTTTAAATTATGCAGAATACGAAAATAAGAAGGGGCCTTTATTTTCTACTCGCAGGGAAATTTTAGTAACAGATACCAAAAAAATTGATATTGAACTAGATTTTAAACAGTATAGCTTTAATGAAACGTTAAGTTTCCCCTTTAATGTGCCTAAAAATTACAAACATAATTAGTTATATAAAATTAAATTTGCGGCATACCGTTATTCAAAGAATTACCATCCATTTAGAATGTGGTATTACTTAAGCTTATTGTTAAACTCATATCCACGAAATATGACTAAAAAAATTTTTCTTCCTGTCTTATTTACATGCATGTTGTTTTCTGCCAATAGTCAACCGCTTACTGACAAGTCACAATTGGAAAAGGAGAGGGCAGAGATTCAAAAAGAGTTGAAAGAAATCCAGGGATTGTACAATAAGGTAAAAGGAGAAAGCAAATTAACGTTAAGCCAGTTAAATATGCTGAACAGGAAGATCAATTTGCAGGAACAATATATCAGCAGCATTAATAAAGAACTCAGGGCTATTGATGACGATATCTATCTTAGTGAGCTTGAAATTTATCGCTTGAATAAACAGGTTGATACTCTTAAAGCTCAATATGCCAAGACGGTAGTATATGCTTACAAGAACAGAAGCAATTATGACTACCTGAATTTTATTTTTTCAGCTAGTAGCTTTAATGATGCAATAAAAAGAATAGCATATTTAAAAAGTTACAGGTCTTATCGTGAAAAGCAGGTAAAGACAATTCTAGAAACACAGGTATTAATTGCTGAACGAAAAAAACAACAACTGGCCAGAAAGGAATCTAAGAATTCTGCCCTGGAAAACCAGACTAAGCAGGTTGAAGTATTAGCTGTTCAGAAAAAAGAGAAAGATGCTGTATTCTCACAACTTCGTTCAAAGGAAAAAGACCTCGGAAAGAAAATAGCAGAAAAGAAAAAAAGAGACAGGGATCTGAATAATGCAATTGTGGCTATTGTAAAACGGGAGATCAAAGCTGCCGAGGATAAAGCTAAAGCAGCTGCTGAAGCTAAACGTAAAGCCGACGAAATAGCTAAGAAAAACGCACCTTCAAAACCGGAAGATAAGACTGTAATTACAACGCCGGAAAAGAAAGATAATACCGAAACAAAAACGACTGTAGTTGTTACAAAAAGAAATGAACCTGAGAAAAAGCCAGAAAGTTATCTAGATCTGAATGCAAAAGATGTGGCCTTGAACAGCAGCTTCCAGGCAAACCGGGCATTACTGCCATGGCCTGTTGATAATGGCATTGTAACACTAACCTTCGGCAGAAATAAAATTGATAACCTGGATTTTGATAATCCGGGTATAACGATTGCCACACCTTCTGCTGGAATACCTGTAAAAACAGTATTTGACGGAGAAGTTAGCGGAATATATAACCTCGGTGATGGGATGGCTGTTACTATCCGGCATGGCAAATATTTTACAACGTACAGTAATCTTTCATCTGTAGTCGTATCAAAAGGAGATGCAGTAAGAACAGGTCAACAAATTGGTAAAGCCGGAAGAAACGATGATGGTAGTACCGGGCAAATAGATTTTATACTGATGATTGAAACAAAGAACGTAGATCCAAAACCATGGCTGCGGAGATAAAAAATATTTATAAGAAACGTTCGTATAGTTTTTCATACAGCGGTACAATCTTTGAAATATCAAACTTCTTTGCATGAGCCGCTGCATTTTTTTTGAATTGGTTTAATACCTTATCATCACTTAAGATTTTAAGAGCTTGTCTGCTCATCGTTTCTACATCACCTACATTACCCATATAGCCATTTTCACCGTCTGTTACTATTTCGCTTAAACCACCGGCATTGGTAGAAACCACAGGTACTCCTGCAGCCATAGCTTCAAGTGCTGCCAGGCCAAAGCTTTCATATTCTGAAGTAAGTAAGAAAAGGTCAGCTATCGCCATGATGTCTTCCATTTGTTCTTGCTTACCAACAAATCTTATTTCATCACATACACCTAACTCTCTTGCCAGATCCTCCGCAGTAGACCTTTCCGGACCATCACCAACAAACAAAAGTTTTGATGGTTTATGTTTATTTACTTCAGCAAATATTTTTACAACATCCTGTACCCTTTTTATCTTTCTGAAGTTGGAAGCATGAAGCAATACTCTTTCACCATTTGGTGCAATTACTTTTTTAAAAGCATCAATTGGTTGACGTTGGAACCTGCTTACGTCCACAAAGTTTACAATAACTTCAATTTCTTTCTTTATGTCAAAATGTTTAAATGTTTCCTGTTTCAGATTCTCAGAAACGGCTGTAATGGCATCACTTTCATTGATAGAGAATGTTACAACAGGTGCATATGTTTTGTCTCTTCCAACAAGTGTTATATCCGTTCCATGTAGCGTAGTGATTATTGGAATTTCGTATCCTTCTTTTTTCAAAATCTGTTTTGCCATATAAGCTGCTGAAGCATGCGGTATTGCGTAATGAACATGCAGCAGATCCAATTTATTATTTTTTATTACATCTACCATTGTACTTGCAAGTGCTGTTTCATATGGCGGATAATCAAATAATGGATATGTGGGTACCTGCACTTCATGATAAAATATATTTGGAATAAAGCCATTCAATCTTACTGGCTGCTGGTAAGTGATGAAATGAACCATATGCCCTTTTTGAGCAAGGGCTTTGCCTAATTCTGTAGCTAAAACACCTGAGCCACCAAACGTAGGATAACAAACAATTCCAATTTTCATAATTCCTTTTCTATTAATGGACTAAGGTAACAGTTTTAAATGGGTTTGGTTTGCCGCTTATCTCAAAAAATATTCATTGCATTTCACCTTTGCGTTAACTTTATCCAAATTCGTAAATATGCAGAAATTATTTCCAGGCATTTTTTTCCTTCTTGTCTCTACTGGTGTTATGGCGCAAAATGATGATTCAGTCATGATCAAAAAAATATCAGATGAAATACTGGTAAACGGAAAGGCATATGAAAACTTACGGTACCTTACCAAGCAGATCGGAGGTAGATTAGCAGGCTCACCTGGTATGGTGAAAGCCGAGCAATGGGGGCTGAATTTGATGAAAGAAAGTGGTGCCAATTATGTGTGGATGCAGGAATGCATGGTGCCGCATTGGGTAAGAGGGGGAGAAGACCGGGCAGTTGCTTATTTTGGACAAACTGGGATGGAGCAGAAAAAAATTCTTGAAGTTATTGCTTTGGGAAATTCAATCGGTACAGATAAAGGTGGGTTACAGTCAGAAGTATTAATGGTAAATTCGTTTGAAGAGTTGGAAAAAAGAAAGGATGAAGTAAAAGGGAAAATCGTTTTTTATAATTATAAATTCAATGACACATACATAAACACCTTTCTTTCTTATCGTGATGCGGGGCAATACCGGGGACAGGGTCCAAGCCGGGCGGCAAAATATGGGGCAAAAGCTGTAATCGTAAGAAGCATGAGCCATGCTGTTGATAATAACCCGCATACAGGAACTACAAGATATGATAGTGCTTATTCAAAAATACCCGCCGTTGCTATTGGCCTTAGGGATGCAGACTGGTTAAGTGAACAAATAAAGGCATCCCATACTGTAAAAGGAGGATTGCCTGTTAAAGTTGCATTATATACTAATGGCCATTTTTTGCCTGATACTATCGGCCATAATATAATTGGAGAATTAACCGGTACACAGTTTCCTGATGAGATCATTACAGTTGGTGGGCACCTCGATAGCTGGGATAATTGTGAAGGTGCTCATGATGATGGTGCAGGCTGTGTGCATACCATTGAAATCCTCAGAGCTTTTAAAGCAATTGGATATAAGCCAAAACGTACCATTCGTTTTGTGTTGTTTGCAAATGAAGAAAATGGTTTGCGTGGTGGAAATAAATATGCAGAAGAAGCTGTAGCAAAAAATGAGAAACACATTTTTGCAATGGAAAGTGATGCAGGTGGTTTTACACCAAGAGCTTTAGGCTTATCCGGAACTGAGGAGCAGTTTCAGAAATTCATGAGTTGGAAATCGTTGATAGCGCCTTATGGATGTACCGAATTTAATAAAGGCGGCGGAGGTGCCGATATTGGGCCTTTAAGCAGAGCATTAAAAACGCCGACAGCAAGTTTGAATCCGGACTCTCAACGTTACTTTGATATTCATCATGCCAGGAGTGATGTGTTCGAAGCCGTAAATAAAAGAGAACTGGAATTGGGTGCTATTAATATGGCAGCTTTGATTTACCTGGTAGATAAGTATGGTTTGTAACCCAGCTTTGGTACTACTATCATCGTCCCTTGCGTCGCACTCTTGTACTGTAATAATTCTACTCAGCTAATTTTTTAATAGCAGCAGCAACTTTTTCAAAAGGAAATTCTCTTACTATGCTTTCCATTTGCTTTTTTATTTCGGCTGTACATAAATTTCCTATACTTCCCTCGTGGGTATGATTGATTTTTGTATTGTAGACAAACTTTCCTGATTCAATACTCATACCTACTTTTTTGTACGCATCCCGGAAAGGCATTCCGGCATTCACCAGTTTATTTACTTCTTCTACACTGAACAGGTATTTGTATTTCTCATCTGTAAGAATATCTTTCCTGGTCTCAATATTTGATAACATCAATCCGGCCATTTCTATACATTCTTTCAATGTTTTAAACGCAGGGAACAAATGTTCTTTTAATAATTGCAGATCCCGGTGATAACCTGATGGCAGGTTGGTTGTCATCAGCATTATTTCATTGGGCAATGCCTTGATGCGGTTACAATGTGAACGAATTAATTCAAAAACATCAGGATTTTTTTTGTGTGGCATTATACTGCTGCCTGTAGTAAGCTCCGCAGGGAAACTGATAAACCCAAAGTTCTGATTCAGGAATAAACAGGCATCCATACTTAGTTTGGATAAAGTGTCAGCAACATTCGCCAGGGACTGTGCTACCACTCTTTCTGCTTTACCTCTTCCCATTTGTGCATACACCACATTATAATTCAAGTCTGAAAAACCTAATAGTTGTGTTGTTAATGTTCTGTTGATAGGAAACGAAGAACCATATCCCGCAGCAGAGCCTAACGGATTTTTGTTCACCACATCATAGGCGGCTTTGATGGTAACTACATCATCCACCAGGCTTTCAGCAAAAGCACCAAACCATAAACCAAATGAGGATGGCATAGCTAATTGCAGATGTGTATACCCCGGCAGCAGATCAGCTTTATATTTCTCACTTTGATTTTGCAGTAGTTCAAAAAATGGCTGAATGGTTTTTACCAGTTCTTCCAGTTCATTTCTCAAGAATAATTTTACATCTACCAATACCTGGTCGTTACGGCTTCTTGCACTGTGAATCTTCTTTCCAACATCACCAAGTTTTTGTGTCAGTAATAACTCAATTTGAGAATGAATATCTTCTACATCATCCTGTAGTTTGAAATCACCGGTTTTAATCTGCTGATAAATTTCTTTAAGGGCAGATTGTAATTGAGTCAATTCATCTTTGGTCAGCAAACCAACTGATTCCAGCATTTCAATATGTGCTAATGAACCCAATACATCAAACGAAGCAAGGTAGAGATCCATTTCCCTGTCGTTACCAACAGTAAACTTTTCTACTTCCTGTAATGATGCTTTATCCTTTTGCCAGAGTTTCATACAATTTTATTTAATAGTTGTATGTACAGTTCAATCCCATTTTTTATTTCTTCAATATAAATATACTCATCTGCTGTATGACTTCTGGCAGAATCTCCGGGTCCTATTTTCAAAGAGGGAAAGGGCATTAATGCCTTATCGGAAGTAGTTGGAGAGCCATAATAAGTTCTTCCCAATGCTGTTCCTGCTTTTACAATCGGATGATCTAAAGAAATTGAAGTGGAACGAAGCCTTGTACTTCTGGGTTTTACCTCGCAGGTTACATTTTTTGAAATAATCTCCAACACTTCTTCAAAATTGTACAGTTCGTTTATCCGAGTGTCCACAACAAATTTGCAAACTGCCGGAACAACATTATGGGCCTTATTCTCAGTTTCAATAACAGTCACACTCATTTTATTAGGTCCGAGCAATTCGGAAACTTTTGGAAATTGATAGCTATTAAACCACTGAATATCATTCAAGGCTTTGTAGATAGAGTTTTCACCTTCGTTCCTGGCAGCATGTCCGGCTTTGCCATGGCTGATACAATCAAGAACCATTAAGCCTCTTTCGGCAACAGCCATCTGCATTTGAGTAGGTTCGCCAACAATCGCAAAATCAATTTTGGGTAAATAAGGCATTGTATATTCAATACCACCTGCTCCTGAAATTTCTTCTTCTGCAGTTGCGGCAAAAATTATATTATAATTAGTATCCGAAAGATTGTAAAAATGTAAGAAGACAGCCATCAGAGAAACAAGACATCCGCCGGCATCATTACTGCCAAGGCCATATAGTTTGCCATCTTCAATTAATGGCACAAAAGGGTCTTTGGTGTACTGAGGATTTGGTTTTACGGTATCATGATGTGAATTGAGTAGAATGGTGGGCTTAGTTTCACTGAAATGTTTATTCAATGCGATAACATTATTGCCCACTCTTGTAGCAGCAATACTCTTCAGTGCAAGGAATTTTCCAATGATGCCTGCGGTCTGATCTTCTTCTTTACTGAATGAAGGTGTGGCGATCAATTCTTTTAATAAGCCAATTGCTTCTTCCTGTAATATTTTTATACCATTAATCATTAATAATTGTTGTACCTGATTTTCCATTCAACAGGCTTTGCAGATCTTCAGCTTTACCAATAATTACTTTTTTTACACCCCCATCAATTGCAGCAAAAGCATTATCAAGCTTGGGAAGCATACCTGCAAATATTTTCTTCCTCTCTTTTAATTCTTTGTAATAAGTTGGATTTATTTCCGGGATTACTGAGCTGTCATCATCAGCATTTAATAACACACCACTTTTTTCAAAAGCATACAGCAGCTCTACATCAAAAAGTTCACTCATGGCTTTTGCAATTTCCTGGGCTATGGTATCCGCATTGGTATTTAGCAGTTGCCCTTGCTGATCATGGGTGATAGGTGCAAATACGATGGAAATATTTTTTTGTAATAACGTATCCAGCAGGTCCGTATTGATAGCATCTA
>CAYVSH010000006.1:0-45057 GCA_964453625.1 uncultured Chitinophaga sp. | reverse complement strand
GATAATGGGTGTGCCTATCACCAAAACAGAACTGGTGATGAAGCTGGAAGAAATGTTGAAAGCGTAAATTATATTTTACATAACAGATTAAATCCACCGGCTTACCGCTGGTGGATTTTTAACGTTCAGTAACATTCATTGCAATTATTTTCATAAAAATTCCAGTATGAAAAAAATAATTGCTTTAGCCGTTCTTTTCCAGTTTGTTTTATTGCTTACGCTACAGGCGCAGGACAGTAATATCAAAAAAGAAAAATACAATTGGGGTGTTGGCACCCAGGATACCACTGCCGGCTATGCACAGGCTGTACGGGTTGATAATGTGATCTATATTTCCGGCACGGTGGCGAGGGATGTAACTCCTGAGGGAATTAAAAGAGTGTATGATGCATTGGAAAGAACATTGAAAAATTATGGGGCCAGTTTTCAGAATGTAGTTAAAGAGAATCTATACACTACTGATATTGAAGCCATGAAAAAATATAATGATACCCGGAAGGCTTATTATAAAGGAGATTTTCCGGCAGCCACCTGGATACAGGTGCCACGATTATATATGGCAGATGCAAGACTGGAAATAGAACTGATTGCACACTTACCAAAATAAAAAAGGAACATACTTGTCCCTTCTTTACTGAATTCTTTATTTCATTTCTTATCCCGGTGTATACACTTCCATTGGATGAGGAAGTGCATGTGCTAATGCGAACGCCAGGATAACAATGATTAATCCAAACATGAAAATATTGTAGGCAATACGCAGCAAACGATACTTTTTTGCCAGTACAACGCCTAGGAAATAAGTGTCTTTTACGATACTGCTATAGAGATAATCTTTGTCATTGAGCATTTCACCCATTGCCCAGTCATAATCAGGCAGGTTCATTCTATAAAAATTACCAAAGAACAGAAGGTTGGTCCTTTTATTATGAATATCCTCCTGAGTGAATTTTCCATGATTCACATTCGGTCTTGTAGCCAATATGGAAAATATAATGGTAGATACACAAACCAACACCAAAGCAAAGAATGGGATCAATAGATTGGGGTTAGCATCCAGCTTGGTAATAAGGGAGGATATAACAATACTGAGGATAATAGCATTTACTGAGATGAGGATGTTGGCTTTTGAATCAGCCATCTGGCTCAAATTGTTCTGGTTTTGTGCCATGATACGGAACACTGTAGCGATACCCCTTTCAGACTGGTTGTCTTTAGCCTTCTTTTTTTTATCTTCTATTTTTAATGCTTCTACCACAATGGTATCAGTGTTTTTTGATTTCTTTTTCTTCTTTGTATTATCATCCAGTGTAGATAACTCTTCTTTTAATGCTTTTATATGCATCTCTTTCAGCGGTTGAAGAGTTTCCTGTCCGTAGGATGTAAAATATTTATGAGCTTCTAAAAATTCAATATTTGTTTTCCACCAGTCATTCTTAGATATCTGGTTATTACCAAAAGCTTTTAGCTCTTTGCGAAGCAGGGTTGTTTTTTCTCTGAAAGAATCAGTGCCAAGATGAAACAGATCAGCATCACAAATTATTTTTTCCAGTGAATTGGCTGGATTTTGCGGCATCCTGGTAGCATTGATGCAACTTATTACTTTGCCGGTAAGTTCCGGAGAGGCATTATTAGCAGCAAGAAAATCAGTAGCCAACTGGGCACTTAGTGTTTCATGATCTTTAGCCTGTCCGCCGGTATAACCAGTATCGTGAAACCAGGCTGCAATCAGTAATGCCTGTTTTTCATCATCAGGCAGATGATAGAAGTCAGCCATTCTTTCACAGGCAGCCACTACCTCTTGTGTATGTTCAAGTGTATGGAAACGGATGTTTTCGCTAAGTTTGTTCTGTAACAGGTCAGTTACCACCGCCTGTGCGTTTTGAACCATTGATAGTTGGGCTTCCGTCATGCTATAAAGATAAGTTTTGATAAATTTAAACAAAATAAGAAGAATGGCTTTTTTAAATTTTCGTTCGGGTTTTTTGCTGTTATCTGTGATGATTACTATGCTTGCTTCTGGTTGCAGACGTAATACAAGGCTACTTGTCTCTCCGCCACACTATAATTTTTCAGAAGTATTTACAGATAAACTGGACCTGAAACTGCAGGAGATTTCCGGCCTTGCCTGGGATTCAAAAGCCAATTTATTTTATGCTGTAAATGATGAATTGGGGAAACTGTACACTCTGGATAAAGAAACAAAAGCTATAATCGGTGAATTTGTTTTTGGCGGAAGAGGGGATTATGAAGAAGTGGCTTTGTACAACGGTGAGCCTTATGTTTTACGGAGTGATGGGATGATAATTAAAGTTATCATTGATAGCTCAAAAGCTACTGGTAAAGAAGAAGGAAAGATTCCATTGGCTGGAAGCAATGATTTTGAAACAATGTATCATGACCCCACAAGAAATGCACTGGTTCTTATTTGCAAGAACTGCGCTTCTGATGATGAAAAAACCGTTAGTGCCTTTGCTTATTATCCCGACTCTATAGGTTTTGACAGCAAGCCTCTTTATGTAATTGATGCAGCAAAAGTAGCTGCACTATCTCCATTTAAAACTTCCAAATTTCAGCCATCAGCAGCAGCCATTCATCCCAAACTTCAGAAACTCTTTATTATTTCTTCAGCAAGTAACCAATTAGTGGTAGCTGATCTGAATGGAAAGGTAGAATCCGTTCATAAGCTTTCTCCAAAACTTTTTTTGCAACCAGAGGGTATCGCTTTTAAGCAAAGTGGTGATATGTATATCTCCAATGAGGGCCTGGGGGCAAAAGCAACATTTTTAAGATTTAAATTTATTGCTGTAACTGAAAAAGCGAAGATGGAAATAGATAAGTCTGGCTATAATTTTTCAGAGCCGGATGATAAAATGGAATTAAATAAGCATCTGAAAGAGATCTCGGGTATGGCATTTATACCTGCTACAGGCATGATACTGGCAGAGAATGATGAGAAAGGAGATATTTTTACAGTTGATTTTGCCAATAAACAAGACCTGGTTGGTAAAGTGAAATTTGGTGGAAAGGATGATTATGAGGATATAGTTTATACAGATACTGCTATTTATATCCTCGTTAGCCCCGGTAAGATTGTACAAGTTTCATTAAAAGATAGTTCTTTCGCAACAAAAGAATTTGATTTGGGCCTAAAAGGTACCAATGAATTTGAGGCAATGTACCTGGATAAAGGTGGAAAAGCACTAATACTTCTTTGTAAAGATTGTGCTAAGGAAAAAAATGAAATAAGGAATGCGTACAGGTTTGATCTCGCCACCCAGCAATTTTCAGCAGAACCGCATTATACCATAGATATTAAATCTATCCAGGAAAAATTAAATGACGACAAGGCAGAGTTTAAGCCTTCTGCTGCAGGCATCCATCCGATCAATAATAAGCTTTACATTGTTGCTTCAGTAGGAAAAATTTTGGTGATTGCAGACAAAAATGGTGTGGTGGAAGAAGTGATCAGGCTTGATCCTGTATTATATAACCAGCCGGAAGGATTGACCTTTGCTCCCAATGGAGACCTGTATATTTCTAATGAGGCAGGAGAAACGATTGCAACGATCCTGAAATTTAAATACAATCAATAATAGGTTATATTTTCCCGGCAGGTGATTTTCTTTTAATGCGTTTCAAAAGTTCGAAACAGAAAGCCAGCCACAATGCGCCACATATCCAGCCGGCTAACACATCTGTGCTATAGTGTACCCTTAAATAGATCCTGCTTATGCCAATACCAAAGACAAGTAAAAATAAAAATGAGATGAGTATTAATTGTAGCCATTTACTTTCCACATAACGAATAAAATAGACAACCAGCAAACCAAAAAATGCCACACTCATAAATGCATGTCCGCTTGGGAAACTATAATTGGTTATTCCTTCCACAAATGGGTTAAATGGCCTTTCTCTTTGAAATAAATTTTTTAGCAGCGACATCATACCTAGGCTGGATAAAGCAATGATCAAAACATTCAGGGCTTCATGGTTTCTTTTTTTCCATAGAAAGAAAAAGATCAATGATAGGTTGGCAGGGATCAAAAATTTATGATTGCCAAGGGCTGTTATAAACAGCATTACTTGTGATCTGCTTTCTGTAACCGATCCCGAAAAAGTATCAAATACCCTTTCATCTGGCAACTTATTCTTTTCAATAAAGACCAGCCAGGTTATAAATAGCAATAATAATACAGCAGATAGGACAAGTATCCTGTATGGCCACCGGGAAGTGGTAACAGGGTTTTGCATATTTGACTGTTTAGGATCTGCCTGAGCCATCATTCATTATGAGGTCAGAAAGTTAGGTTGATTTTTGTACCGATATTAAAGTTCAGCAATCTTTCATTACCGGAAAAACCAGCGGTAGCAGAGATAATGAAACTATTGAAAGGAATAAAATATACACCTCCACCTACAGCATTGTGGTACTTTTTTGACTCTTCATTCTTTAACCATACCCTTCCTACATCATAAAACCCGGTGATGCCAACCGGTCCTGGAAGTATATAAGAATTCAGGTCGAAGAGTTTAATTCTTACCTCAAAACTTCCGTATAATAAAGAAGAGCCGGAATACCTGTTTTTTCTAAACCCATGGATGTTTGGATTATTCACTCCCAGCGAAAGTGCCTGGAAGTATTCATAGTTCTTTGAAAAAATATGACCACCACCAACTGCAAGCACCATTACAAACTTTGCTTCATCTTTAAAACTGGCATGAATAGAAAGATCAGATGTAAACTTTGTGAAATTACTGCTACCTGTTCCGCTGCCTGCTGTGGCTACTAATTCATTGTTCCAAAATATACCACGGGTAGGTACCAGCCTGTCATTCCGGTTATCAAACTGCATGGCCAGTTTGGCTCCGATATATGACTTATTACTGTAAACATCTAATGAATCCAATCCTATCTGACGTGGTGTACCCAGTATTGAATTTACATTATCTTCATAGCGGCTCCAGTAACGATAGAAATAAGGTCCGGCCAGAAAGTGAAGTTTTTCAAAATATCTTTTTCGGAAAAGGGCTTCCATTTCAAAGGAATGATAGCGGCTTCTGTAGAAATTAAACTCTTTGTCCGAATTCACTTTAGTTTTATTACCCAGTCCAGTGAAGTTCCTCAACGCAGGTTCTAGATAATTTCCTTCTACAACAAGATCAATATTCCGGGTTATATGATTGAACTCTCCCCGGTATCTGATATTGAGTGCTTTTCGGTTGATGGCATATAATGCTGAGAGGTGTTGATCGGAGGCATAAGGAAGATTCCTGAATCCATGTGTTCTTTTTGAAAATCCAACACCAGTCATATAACCATCATCCGAGTTAAAACTGAACAGAAGCTGCGGAAACTTTGTTCTGTTATATTGAAATCCAAAAATGCTTGTTTCATTTACCGGAATATCTGTTGAAAAACGGTCTTTAGTACGACTTTTATTCTTTACAAAATTCAGATCTGATCGTACATCATAGATCAGGTTCTCAACATTTCCCCTGATATCAAATGTGTCATTCCCTTTTCCGCCAATGATCCTTATTTTGATCCTTGAAGCCGCATTTTCTTCAATTTCAAATACATCATCATCGTTTAAGCCATATAACCTTATTTCTTTGGTAACCGAAGGGTCGAAGATCCGGTTATACATAACAAAACTTGTATCACCGCCCCTTCCTTTCTCATATACTTTTACTTCTAGGCCCTGGCCATGATTACTTACTTTAAAATATTCTTTCTGGTTACTACCGATCACATTTACACGGCGTGAAATGAATTTATAATATCTTAAAGCAGCTTTCCGTATCTCTTCCCGTCTGCTGGTTAGTTTATTGTTGATGCTTTGGCCATTGATAGCATAAATTTCTGGCGGTAATTTTTTTACCGCATTTTGAATGACAGAATCCGTCATACTTTTTTTGAAATAATCAATGGTTGTTTCCCACTGTTCTTTTCCGAGACCTGTTAAGAAAACACGGTCAAAATCCCGGGCACTATAGTTTAGCCATTCAACAAATGGAATATCTTTCTGAAATCCTTTCAGGAATGGAATGCTTCTGCTACTGATCCATCGAAGGGTTTTCCCGTTGGAATAAAAGAAGGCCTGGTCCCTGTCACGGGGTATGGGGTAATATAATTTCCCTTTGCCTGTATCATTAGTTCCCCATCTCCATTGATCCATGTGCCGGTCAAAATCGCCAATCAGCATATCAAGCAACCTGGCTTTTAAAACAGCTTCCTGGTCTGGCCGGTGGTCATTGTCTTCCAGAATCTTCGAAAATGTTTTAGAGGTTGTTTTCGATTCTGCATCATTCAATGCTGCATTTCTGGCTTCAAGCATGCAAACTGTGTTGGCAAAAAGCAACCGGTAAAAACCCAGGTTAGTAGAATCATCCGGAACGAAAAACAGTTCGGGACTTGCTGTGGTAATATCTATTGCTTTGGCCAATGAAGGAACTACTAATGCGCCATAGGGATGGGCAGAGGAATTTATTTCAGGCATTAATACTTCACCAGCTTTTTCCCTAAAACTTTCAGGGATGGCTCTGGCTGTATTTTTATATACAGTTCTTAGTACCCATTCTTTACCGCTTTTATCAACTAATCTTAAAGACCTAGTTTGTGTACCTCCGCCTAAACTTTCAATTTTCAAGCCACCTTTTTCTTTTGAAAGATCTAATACTTTCATTTTTACAGGCGCCGACCATTCATGGCGATAATTTTGTCCCATGAAATACTTTTTTAAACCTTTAATAGGTGGAAGTATTTCAGTGGCAGGTTTTGTTGTACTGTCTGCCCGGGGAGAAACCTGGTTGCCCAAAACAACACTTGCATCTGTTGAATCGAGTGGTTTGGCAAATGGCTTTCTATAATTTAAAATGAATTCGGAATAATCCTTTCTGACTGAATCTGTAACGGTATAAAAACTAAGATTTACATTTTTGTTTACCGAAACTTCTAAAACGGCAAATCCATACTTGGGAGAGTTGTACAAGCTGTTCTTGCTTTTCGATGTTCGGCTTTGTTTACATCCTCCGCCACTAACTATATAGTTGTATTTATCATCTTTAATATGCTGCAGGTTATGCTCATGCCCGGATACAAAAACTACATTAGGAGCTAAAGAGTTATCAATAGCTTCAGTAACCCTTGTTATCATATCTACATAATCGGGGTGTTTTAAGTCTTGTGGTGCTCCAAAAACGCTTCTGGCAATGGGATATACAGAGCCAAGTAGCGGCATAGGGATATAAAGATTTTTCCGCAGGTCTGTTAATGGAAATAAATGTTGTTTCAGGGTAAAGAACCCTCCATGCGGTCCATTACTTTTAAATGGATGATGGCTGGCAACAATCAATAAATTATCAGCATCACGGGTAGCCAGGTCCTGAATTTGTGTAACCAGTTCATCCTTGGTTTTACATTTACAATCGGATTCAATTCCCGGTTTGTCATGAGGATGTAGCCACCATTGGCTATCAAAAAGAATAATGCTAATGCTATCGCCAATATTTACTTTCACTGGTCCGGGACAACCATCTTCCGGTTCAAACTTCACATTATCTTTTTTCAGAAAGTCAACATACAATTGCTGTCGGACAATGGCATCATACCCACTTCTGCCGCCATTTTGCCAGTCATGGTTACCTGGTATCATCCAAACTTTGGCCTTTTTTCCGTTTACAGGCTTATCTGCAATTGAAACCTGTGAATCCAGCACTGACCTGGCTATCTTATAACTTACATATTCTGAATCCGGCAAGCCAACTTTATACAAATTATCGCCAAGGAATAGAATCGTTGTTTTATTATCGAGAGTGATGTTGTTTCTAACAGCATCTACAACAGGATGGCGTCCATCAGTAAGTTGTCCTGCATCACCTATCAAAACGATTCGCCGGGCTATGGTATCAGTTTGTGCTAAAGAAACAAAGTGTAAAAGAATGCTTAGTCCAGCCAAAAAAACTTTTTTTCCCATTGCTTGCTGTTAATATGCTAACTTATAATTAGACCGGTAAATTGTTGTTCAGTGTTCTTATATAAATGGTTTTATTCAAGGGTATTATACTACGTTCCATGAAGGGATAACACCATCCGTTCTATTAAAGTTTTCAATTTACAGAAAAGTTTATTGTGACGGGTTATCAGAGCTGAAAAAAATGATATTACATTGTTTTTTTTGATAATAAGAAATATTGGATAAAAATAGTTTAACAATATTCGCTAAACTGAAATGCTAAGAATTTGCTTTCTTTTTAAAAAATCGTATCTTTTCCTATTGATACTAACCATATCTAATCTTTTTCAACCAAAACCTGCTAACATGAGACTTTATTCTTTAGTAATTCTGTGCCTGATTGTATTCATTCTACCTTCAAATGCACAACCGGGCAAGGACTCGGCTACAGTGCCCGCATCACACTTTAAAACCAATGGCGGAAAAATCTTTTGGATGGGTACCAACTATCGCCAGGAGTGGAATACTCCCGTTACTGTACCCGTATTAAACCTTTCCGGATTAAAACCTGTAAAAAGAGGAGGGGGCAAACAAACAAAATCCTTGCGGATGGAAGATGCAAGTGGACGACAATACTCTATTCGTTCCATTCAAAAATTTATTACGGACAAAACTTTACCTGGCGACCTGATGAGTGAAGCTGCAGCAGACATTGTGTCCGATGGTGTTTCAGCATCGTATCCATACGCATCGTTATCCATGCAGCCTTTGGCTGATGCAGTTGGTGTGCCTTACGGAAAAGTTAGGTTGATTTATGTACCGGATGATCCGGCTTTAGGGGAGTTTCGCCAGGAATTTGGGAATATGCTTGCCACTTTTGAAGAAAGATTGCCCGATAATGTAAAAAAAGGGTACGATACAGATGATGTGGCTGATAAATTGGAAAAGGACAATGACAACAGGGTTGACCAGAAAGCATTACTAGTAGCCAGGATACTTGACATGTTTGTAATGGACCTTGACCGCCACGAGGATCAATGGCAGTGGGGTGCTAACGATAACAGCAATGGGGGAAAAACTTATTTTCCAATTCCCCGTGACAGGGACCAGGCATTTTATATAAACCAGGGAGTGTTGCCCCGATTAGCCAGTAAGCAATCATTTGTACCACAACTTGAAGGGTTTAAACCAGCCGCAAAGGATATAACCCGGTTCAATTTTGCAGCCAGAAACCTTGACCGTTTTTTCCTGAATGAGTTAACTGAAGCAGATTGGAAAAAAGCTGTTGATGAATTTTTAGCCAAAATGACTGATGCAGTAATTGAAAAAGCCTTAGCTATGCAACCAGCTGCTATCAGGGCAATGCCTTCCAATCAACGAATTATAGACGTTTTAAAGGCTCGCCGAAATTACCTGGCTGCTGAGGTTATGACATATTACAGGTTTCTGGCTGCCGAAGTAAACATCACAGGCAGTGATAAAAGAGAATTGTTTGAAATTACAAGAAATGATGATGGCTCCACGTTGGTACAAGTATATAAAATGACTGGTGATGGACAGAAATCTAACAAGATGTATGAACGTCTTTTTGTAGGAAAAACTGGTGAGACAAAGGAAGTTCATATTTATGGATTCGATGGTGATGATAAGTTTTTGGTAAATGGAACTAATGATAAAATACGGTTAAGGCTTATTGGTGGCGGTGGAGCTGATGTTTTTGAAAAAGCAGGAAAAGGTAATGCCAGTGTTTTAATTTATGATAAGAATAATGGTGAGAATGTTGTGAATGGCAGGTTTAATAACCACATGTCTAATGACAGTAATGTAAATAAATTTGAAAGGATTTTCTATAAGTACGACAGGTCGGCACCAGGTCTCGCAGTTGGATTTAACCCGGATGATGGTGTTTTTCTTGGCCTCACATACAGAATTGTAAAGCATGGCTTTAGAAAAGATCCTTACCAATCCTCTCACTTGTTTTTTGCCAGTCATGCATTGTCAACCAATGCATGGAACTTCCGTTATGCCAATGAGTTGATTGGTGTAATGGGAAATAAAACAGATTTGATAACTGACATAGATGTAAAGGCACCTAATAATACCACAAACTTTTTCGGATATGGTGTCAATTCAATTTATAATAAGTCAAACCCGGGTCAGTTCAGATATTACCGAGCCAGGTATAATCTTGCTGATATCTCTTTATTGATAAGACAGCGATTTGGTGATAAATTCCAAATCTCATTTGGTCCGGCTTTCCAGCGTTTTGAACTGGATTCGTCTGATAAACTGAATAAACAACGTTTTATTACACAAACAGCTATGAACGGATTAGATCCAGCTACGTTGTATAAATCTCAGGTATATTTTGGTGGTATCCTGCGACTAGCACTTGATACTAGAGACCACAAAGTAATACCATTTAAGGGTGTGAACTGGGTTACTACAATCAGGCATTTATCCGGTACAAAGAGTACACCTTATAGAGTAACACAACTGAACACAGATTTGTCAATACACATTAGCATCATAGCTGACCGGCTCACTTTGGCCAACAGAGTTGGTGGAGGAATCAATGCAGGCAGCAAAGGATTTGAATTTCACCAGGCCCAATACCTGGGTAATGAGGACAATTTAAGGGGCTTTCGTCGTTTTAGGTTTGCGGGCAAAAGCAAATTTTACAACCAGGCTGAATTAAGATTAAAACTCGGTGATTTTAAAACATATATTTTCCCCGGCGCCATTGGCATCTTTGGTTTTCTTGATGCAGGAAGGGTTTGGGTAGAAAATGATACACAAGAAAAAATGCAAACTGGATATGGAGGAGGTTTATGGATATCTCCATTAAAAAGAATTATGTTCACAGTCGGATATGGTATGTCTAATGAAGACAAGCTTCTAACGATTGTTTTGGGGTGGAGGTTTTAATTTCTTTAAATGCTTAGATTAATGGTTGACCGGTTTGCAGAAATGCGAACCGGTTTTTTGTGCTTGTAGCTCAAGTTTTGTTATCTGAGAATATAAAAAATGACTTAGTAGAAAGGCAACATTACAAAGATGATTGAACTGATTTGTTACTACTAATAAATACTGCCAACAAGAAATATAGATCCTAACTAAACATAAGTATGCAAAGAATCCACGCCATGTTTTTATTAGTTAGTTAAAAGATAATAAAACAAAATGAACAAACTTGCATTGTAATAAAACGAATGGTCGAAAAAAGGTTAATGAAAATCAAACAGGTCTAGAAATAAAAAACCCTTCCTTTAAGGAAGGGTTTTTTGAAATATAATATTCAGAATTAATACCCGGGATTTTGGGTATAGTTTGAATTCTGTTGAGTTTCAGAAAGTGGGATTGGCCAGATAAACCTGAAGTTGGAATAACCAATAGCAGGAACTGAACGGGTGAATGCAACTCCTAAACAATTAAACATAGCAGAAGTAGCACCGCCAGAACCAACTTTTGATGGTATGCCTCCACCAGCAATTGGTGCATGTACTGGATCCAAAGCTAAACGATGAATATCACCCCATCTTTTGCCCTCAGCCAGCAACTCGATCCTTCTTTCTTTTAAAATAGCTGCAATCAACGCATCCTTATTTGCAAAACTTGCCAGAGTAAATTGTTCAGCAGGAGCTGTTACCGACCTGTTTCTTACAGCATTAAGAAGATCAAGACCTCTGACAGAAACAGTGGTACCCGGTGCGTTTCTTGCTTCAGCTTCAGCCAGGGTTAATAAAACCTCAGCATATCTTATTTGAGGACAAGCATCGGAAGAAGTAGCATAATCCCTGTATTTTATGGTATAAACAGCATTTACAGGTGAGCCAGAAGTTCGATAAAGCAATGAACGACGAAGGTCACTGCATCTCCAATCAGGATCACTCCATAAAACTGGGCTTACTCTTACCAGGCCTCTGGCGCCCAATGCGGGGTCTCCATACATTTGAGGAAGTGCACCATTTACATTTGGGTTATCAGTTGCATCATTTTTAATGGAGAAAATACTTTCATCAGATGTATTATTTGCAAAAGCACCATCCGGTGAAGCATTTAATCTCCAGCCGCCAATTGCACTAATATATGGTGCAGTAGCAGGCACTAATTTATTACCTTCTGTAATTACTGCAGCCCAGTTGCCCATGTGCATCCTTACCCTCATTTTTAATGCTATTGCAGCGGCTTTAGTTGCCCGGAAAGTTTTAATAGCCACTCCCAAAGTATTAACGATAGGAGTTGAAGGTAAATTTGTTTCTGCAAAATCCAGATCAGCCAGTATTTGAGTATAGTTATTAGCTACGGTAAAAGATGATCTGGTAATAGCTCTGGCAGCATTAGCTGTAGCTTCATCTTTAATAGCAAAATCTCTATAAATAATGCCTGGTTGGCTACCACCGCCATCAGCATAAGGACGGGCAAAATTTATTACCAGTTCATGATGCCCCATGGCACGGAGAAAACGACACTCCGCTTCATACTGCAACGCAGCAGTTGAAGTTATAATACCACTGGCTCCGGCGCCTCTTACACCGTCAATTACAAGATTTGCCTTATTCACCATATTATAAATAGTTTCAAACATGAAACCATTATTAGGTGAGGCATTGTTGTAAGTTGCTTCATAAGTAATCTGGTAAAATGCAGCCTGGTTCAGCATATCTTCTCCACGCATATCTCCTTGTTCAATATTTGCAGCGCCAAAAGGATAACCCCGCACAGCACCTCCAAGATAGAAGCCTGACTGACATGCATCGTAAACACCGTACATAGATAACTGCACCGCATCCGGGTTGGCAAAAGCCGAAACATCAGACGGGCTATTAAAAGAAACCAGGTCTAAAACCTTTTTCTGACAAGAGGTCATTATTAATGACCCTGCAATCAGAACTGTTGAAATTATTTTTATTTTCATTTTATTCATTTTTGATGGTTATTCAATCAGAAACCAATATTTACACCAAATGATATTGTTCTTGCTTGAGGAATGGTGTTGTAGTCTAAACCTCTTACATCTATATTATCTGGATCAATACCTGTATAGTCAGTAATTACAAACAGATTCTGTCCTTGTACATAGAAGCGGAATGACTTTACAGCCGATTTTGTTAAACGATCCAACAGTCCTTTACTAACTTCATAAGCAATTGTCAGGTTATCAAAACGGAAGAAATCTCCATCTTCTAAGAAACGGGTAGACGCCTGCTGGTTGAGGTTGGTGAAGTTGTCACGATTGTACCAAAGTCTTGGTACATTGGTAACATCACCTGGTTTCTGCCATCTTTGAAGAATTTCACGGCCATTGTTCATAAAGCCCTGGTTCAATAAAGATTCCTGGCGGGTAATATTCATGATCTTGTTTCCACCAGAATAGCGGAACAGCATATTGGCACTGAATTGCTTAAAACGTACATCGGCTGTGATACCACCAAAATAGGTTGGCAATGAACTACCCAATATCTTTCTATCATCACCAGAAAGGTTAGATGCTGCACCTACTACAGGACTATTAAGATCAGAGATAATGAAATAAGAGGAGTTGGTAATATTTCCCATTACCAGCGAGCCGTTTGCTTTTCTATAAACGGGATTTCCGTTAGAAGAATTCACTCCAACAAACTCATAACCATAGATAGCATTGAATGCTTCTCCTACCCTCAGTATATTGTAGTTACCTGTACCGTTAGAAACTATCACATCCTGGTTGAGGTATAAACTCAATACTTTGTTTGATTGATTTGTATAATTAAATCCAAGATCAAAACTGAAATCTTTGTTTTTAACTACAGCGAAATTCAGAGCTAATTCATATCCCTTATTTTCCATTGAACCAATGTTCTGGAAAATTACATTACCTGGAACTCCAAATGAAGGAGGTTGAGGAGCTCCCAAAACCAGGTTGTTATTTTTGTTTTTGAAATAATCAAAAGCTACTGTTATCCTGTCTTTGAATAAACCCATATCAAAACCGATATCAATTTTTTCATTGGTTTCCCATTGAAGGTTTGCATTTCCGGACTGAGATGCTGCAATACCACTGATAGCACCGTATGGAGCCACACCATATAGGTTCAGGAATGGGAATCCACCACCTGTAATAGAGCGGTTACCCACTTTAGCCCATGAGGCTCTGAATTTAAATTCATTGATCACTTTATCCAATCCTGAAGAAGCCCAGAAATCTTCTTGTGAAACTCTCCAGGCCAAAGAACCTCCCGGGAATGATCCGAAACGTTTATCAGGAGCAAAACGGGACAATCCGTCTCTTCTGAAACTTACTTGAAGAAAGTATTTTCCTTTGTAATCATAGTTGGCACGGCCAAAATATGAGAAATAACCTGGTCCTTCAGAATAACCACCACCTGAAAGCTGGGTTACATAACTTCCGCTAATTACATTTTGTTGCTGGAAGAATGGGTCTGCTACGTTTGTACCAGATGCTGAAAAATTGTTGTTTTCAGAATTATTGGCCTCAATACCAGCTGTTATATTTATGGTATGCTTACCAAATGTTTTGTAGGCATTAATATAATCCTGGGCTGTCCATTCTAATGAGTTGGCAGCCTGGTTAGAAACCCTACCCAATACGCTACGACCATCACCATGCTTTGCATCCTGACGGAAAAACTCATCAAGAGTAATATAATCTATACCCACTCGTACAGTATTAGTTAACCAACTGGTAGGTTTTATTTCAATTGCAAAGTTGTCAATTACACGATGTTTTTTAGATCTGAATTTGTTTTTAGCTAATACGTAACCAATATTCACATAGTTATTTTCGATGGTTCTAGTATTGGCGTCTCTTCCAAGAGCTGATCCGTCCGGCAGGATGTTATAAAAATCAAACTGTGGCAAAGCCGGATTAAATACTCTTACATTCGGTAAGGCTCTTAATGCAGCAGCAACACTTCCTGATAAGGCATTACCACCATTGTTTTGGTCCTTATCAAAGGCCCTTGCCAAAGTAATATTGTTAGATATTTTCAGCCACTTATTTACTTTATGCTCGATATTGGCTCTTACATTATAGTTCTCTGTTGTGTTTGTAAGCACCAAACCTTCCTGGTAGCGATAGTTGAATGAAACATAAAATGTGGTTTTATCGTTTCCTCCATCAAATGAAAGATTATGGGTACTGGCTTGTGATGTTGGCCTGAAAACCACACTCTGCCAGTCTGTATTTGTATTTTCAGAATTCATAAAGGCGCCATTTGCCAGGCTGGCAGCAGCCAGTTTTGCATTGGCAATGGTTACAAATTCTTCTGCATTTAACAGGTCAAAGCGATTTAGTGGCTTTGCAAAACCGAATGTATTACTATATGTAAAGTTTTGTCTCCCGTTTTTGCCTTTCTTGGTTGTTATCTGGATAACACCATTAGAACCTGCAGATCCATAAATGGCAGTAGCAGCACCATCTTTCAATACATCTATTGATTCGATATCAGCAGGATTAATATTAGCCAGCAAGTTATCGTTAGTAAAACCTGAAAACCCTCCAGAAGATATAGGAATACCATCTAAAACAAATAGTGGACTTGAACTACCACTAATAGAGTTGGTACCACGGATACGAATCCTTGGTGGCTGGTTTACCAAGCCACTTGGGTTGGTAACCTGTAAACCGGGTGTACGTCCGCCTAACATTTTATCAACACTGGGGCTTACTAGCTGGGCAACAGCTGCAGGATCAACTTTTCCGATTGCAGCAGATGCTTCTTTCTTTTTTTGCGTACCATAACCCACCACTACTACTTCCTCCATCACTTTGTCATCAGCTTTAAGGGAAACATTAATTGTGGTTTGGGTGCCAATGTTTACTTCCTGTGTTATCATGTCTACAGAGGAAATAATAATTGATTTAGTACCCGCCTGAACATTGAGGGTATAAGTTCCGTCAGCATTTGTTGTAGTACCGGTTGTGGTACCTTTTAAAATAACTGAGGCATTGGCAATAGGATTACCCTTTTCATCAGTAACCTTGCCGGTAATGGTCCGTTGTGCAATTGCTTGCGCAGCAAAAAACACGACTCCCATGAGCAGTAGATACAGTTTTCTCATTTGCATTTAAGTTTTAGTATGTAAAGAATTCGAATTCCCTTTTTTTCGGGGCTTGAAATTAGCTATCCTTCCTCTAATTTTTCAAAAAATATCCGATTTTAGCCAACTAAGTCTAAAGGAATTAAAAATGCCTTAACCGGGTATGCCCTTCTTATTTGTCAGACATTCTCTAATTTGTCTATGCTGCTTTCTACAGCAAATTTTGCCTGACAAAATGCCAAAACAAAAGTAGGTGGAAAAAGGATTAGTTTTTCTTTCGGCCAAACGAAATGAGGATGGCGGGTAGTAGTACCAGGTTGGTAAAAGTAGCTGTTACCAATGTAAGTGAAGTGAGCCACCCCAAAGCCTTAGTACCATCAAACCCACTAAAACAGAAAATGATGAAACCGGCAATAAGTACCAATGAAGTATAAATGATGCTGATACCAGTGCTATGAATAGTTTCGATTACCGTTTTTCGCATATCAAAATTGTAATGAGGAAGTTCCTGCTTATAGTTTACAAGAAAACGGATTGTCACATCAATAGCAATACCTAATGCTACGCTGAAAACCAATACGGTGGAGGGTTTCAGCGGAATATTTCCCCAGCCCATAATACCAGCTGTGATCACCAGCGGAATAATATTCGGTATCAAAGAAAACAGCAGGATTCGGGCCGACCTGAACAGGTAAAGCATACAAAATGCTATGAGTACAAATGCCCAGATTATGCTGTCTTTTAACCCATTTATTATGTAGCGGCTCCCTTCAAGAAAGGTGACACTGGTGCCGGTAAGCTGCACCTCGTATTTGTCTTTTGCAAAAAGCTGGTCCACCCGTACAGTAATACTGTCCAATATCATTGGTAGCCGGTTACTGCCCACATCGGCCATATTTACACTGATACGGGCCTGTTGCCGGGTACTATCCATAAATGTTGTTACCAGTTTGGCAAATGAGTTTTTTGTTTCCCCAGGCTCACCCCTAAAGTTGAGGTATTGGGACAAGGCAGGCAGGTCAAACTCTGAAGGCATCGAATAACTACTGCTATCTCCTTCAAAAAATGCCTGTTTTGCAAATTTTAAGCCTTCTATAATGCTTAATGGGCGGGCAATATCGGGTATGGTTGTAAGAAACTGTGATAATGAATCAAGTTTAACCAGGTTATTGAAGTTGCGTGAAACACCTCTTTTTTCTTTGGTATCTACAATTATTTCAAGAGGCATTACCCCTTTAAAATTGGATTCAAAGAATTTCAGATCCGTATAAAGTTTATCTGATTTTGGCAGATCATCTACTATATATCCAAGTGGCTTTAGTTGGGTAATTCCCACAATTGAAATGGCAACTATGCCTCCTGTTATACCAAAAATGAGTTTCCGGTGATTCAAAGACCATCTTTCCAGCCTGTCAAGCCACCTGTTCAACCTTGGATTTTGCAGGTACCGGGTGTGCCGGGATTTTGGAGCTGGTAAAATGCTTAAAACTGCAGGTATGAAAACAAGAGAAATGATAAACAAGGCAAAAATGTTGATGCCTGCTACTATACCAAACTCTTTTAGTATCTGGCTCTGTGTTAATGCAAATACTGCAAAACCGATACCGGCAGCGAGATTGCAGAACAGGGTGACCACACCCATTCTGTCCACCATCATCACCAGCGATTTTTTCTTATCGCCTGTTTCGCTATAAGCGGTGTGGAATTTATTCAGGAAATAAATACAGTTTGGAATGCCTATCACAACGATTAATGGAGGTATCAAAGCGTTCAGGATACTAATCTTATATCCAAACATTTCTATAGTAGCAAAACTCCATATAACACCGATAGCCACCACTGCAAGGGAAAGCAGCATCGCACTGACCGATCTGAAAAAAGCCAATAGAATGATTGCAGAAAGGATCAGGGAAGCAGTAATAAAAAAACGCATTTCCTTAGTGATACGAACTGATAGTTCGGTACGGATATGCGGCAAACCACTTTTATAAATAGCAAGACTGTTTTCTTCACCAAACTTATCAGCCAATAAGCCGATCTTTTTTACTATCTCAATTCTTCCCTTTGAAGCCATTATATCCTTTTTGATACGGACACCCATCAGCCAGGCATTGGTGGAAGGATTGTAGAGAAGGGTTTTATAAAATGGGAGACCCAAAAAGATTGCAGCAGCAGAATCAATTTCAGGCTGCGAAAGTTTTCGGCCCGGGAAAATAGTATCAACTTTAAGTTTTTCTGTTTCGGGTATTTTTTTGAGGTTAACAGCACCGGGAACAGAAACAATGTCTTCCACACTTTCTACTTTTTTCAGCTCATTGACAAGGGTTACATAATTATTGAAAATGGTTTCCTTGAAAAACTTGTCGGTTTGTATGCCGATGACGAGAAGGTTTCCGTCTTCCCCAAATTTTTGTTTGAAATCCTGGTATGCCTTGTACTTGGGATTGTTTATTGGGATGGCTCTTGCAAAATCATAACTCAACTGTACCCGGCTGGCACGAAAGCCCATAAAAACAGTAGAGCCGATCAGAAGGACTAATAACGGAATACGATATTTCAGGATAAATTGCCCAAGTCTTTGCCACATAAGCAGTGTGAGATGTGTTATAGCCGCAAAGAAAGGTAAAAATCAAGTTTTACAGCGATATTAATCTGATAATAAATAAAATGATTTGTAAAGTTATAAAGTGTACAAATCAATTACTTTGTGTTTTAAAGAGATAAATAACATTTTAATTCATTGCCTGATAAGACACATAAAACCAAAGGTCTTGTATTACGTACAGTAAAATATGGTGAAACAAGTATTATTGTAACCATATTTACTGAATTATTTGGTGTGCAATCGTATTTGGTAAATGGTGTAAGAACTACAACAAAAAAAAGTGCAGGAAAGGCCAGTTATTTTCAGCCTGCGATGAATTTGGATTTGATAGTTTATCACAACGAATTAAAACATTTGAATCGCATCAAAGAGTATAAATGCAGTTATATCTACCAGCAAATCTTTTCAGATGTTCCAAAGAATGCAGTTGCGCTGTTTATGATTGAATTATTGACGAAGAGTTTGAAACAACCTGAGCAAAACACCGAGTTGTTTCATTTTACAGAAGATGTTTTTTTGAAATTAGATGAGAGTTCCGGAACAGTTATGGCAAATATCCCATTATTCTTTGCTTTACACCTTACTCATTTCTTTGGTTTCCGGATTGATGATAATTACAGCGAAACAAACAGGTATCTTGATCTGCGGGAAGGGATTTTTGTAAAGGAACATCCACACCATCCGAATTTTTTGGAAGAAAAGCAGGCGGCGGTTACTTCTCAATTTTTAAAAGTGTTGCAAATAGATGAGCTGGAAGAAATAAAACTGAATCATGATTTTCGCCGAAATCTTCTACTGGCCTTTGAAACCTATTATCGTTTGCATATACAGGATTTTGGAATGATGAAAAGTTTGCCTGTGCTTCGGGAAATATTAGGCTAATTTTTTTGATGATTCAAAACTTTGGTGAAGTAAAACTATTCCCGGCTTCTTCCCTTTTTCTAATCTTCCAAAACTATTACTAATTCCCAAAGCCTTTGCTCCGTTAATGGTAGCCCATTGCAAAATAGTTTCCAATGGTATATGCGGAAAATGCTTTTGTACAGCTTCTATCTCCTTAACAATACTGAGTTGCCAGTTACTGCTATAACTGTCAGTACCTAAAACGATATGACATTTGTGCTTTATGAATAGATTAATTGGCGGCACTTTGTTTTCAATATAGAGATTTGCGTTGATGCAAATACAATACACCAGCTTTAATCCGCTTGCTGCAGCGTATTCATTTGCCCATATAATATCTTCTTCGGGCATAAAAGTATTGTGTACCAGGAAAATGGTTTGCCCTTTATTGAAATAGGGTAGTACCGATCTTATACTGCTTTTGCCGGTAACTGGGAATGGTGATCTGTCAATTCCGAAAATCTTAAAAAACCGCAGGTATTCACCGTCACCAGTTTTATACAATTCATCTTCGGCAGGATGCTCCTGGTTGTGAATAGAAATCATTTTATCTTTTGTTGCTTCATTTATCAGTTTGAATGTTTTTGGGCTGATAGTGTAAGGTGCATGAGGAACCAAGGAGGTTTTATGTTTCAGGTTTGAGGTTTGGAGTCCACTTTCCAATGTTTCTGCCACATGTTTATAGTGAATTACATTTTGATCTGCTTTTTCATCCGTCAGACTAAGTACTTCAACAAAATTTTGCCAGTAGATTTTACTATTTTGTTTTACAGTTAATGTATCAGCAGTGTTACCAATATCTCCTACTGCAACTATTCCATTATCATACATTTCCTGTTCTGCTTTTACAATTTCCTGCTGAATGATCTCTGGGGCAAAATCTCTTTTAGTGACAACAGAACACAAAAAATCAATCAGGCCTGTATGTGGTGGAATTACATTTTTAAGATGGCTCAATTCTAAATGACAATGGCAATTAATTAATCCTGGAGTAAGGATGCCGTTTAATTGCTGAACATCATCTCCGGCTTCACTTTCCGGTAATATGTCCTGTATTATTCCCGATTCATCTATTATAAGCACTTTTTCTTTGCTAAAAAAAGAAGTACCATCAAATATTTTATCTGCTTTGAATTTTTTGTATGCCATCCAAACAAATTTCAAATATCAATTCCCAACTTCCAAATCATTAATTTTGCCGCCTTATTGGAATTTCTTTTTTATGTTAGACAGATTAGAAGCAATAAAAGCAAGATTTGAACAGCTAGGTGTGGCCCTGACCAACCCAGAAATTGTTGGCAACAATAAGAAGTATGCTGAAACAAGTAAGGAATATCGAAGTCTTGAAAAAGTGGTTATTGCTTATAATGAGTACAAAAAAATCCTTGACGATATTGATTTTTATGCTGAGGCATTGGAAGGTGGTGATGAAGAAATGAGGGAACTGGCAAAAATGGAAGCCCCTGCATTAGAAGAAAAGAAGGAAGAAAAAGAAGCCTATATCCGCCAATTGCTGATTCCTAAGGATCCGCAGGATGATAAAAATGCAATACTGGAAATAAGGGCCGGAACCGGTGGTGATGAGGCAAGCCTTTTTGCCGGAGATCTGTTAAGAATGTATACAAGATATTGCGAACGCCGTGGATGGAAAACAGCAATCCTTAGCGAGAATGAAGGAACAGTTGGTGGTTACAAAGAAGTGCAATTAGAAGTTACTGGCGATGATGTTTATGGTACATTGAAGTTTGAAAGCGGCGTACACCGGGTACAGAGAGTGCCTGATACCGAAACACAAGGAAGAGTACATACTTCAGCAGCAACTGTTGCAGTAATGCCCGAAGCTGAAGAAGTGGATTTTGAATTAAATCCTGCCGATGTAAAAATGGAAACAGCCAGAAGCGGCGGCGCCGGGGGGCAGAATGTAAATAAGGTGGAATCGAAAGTGATGTTGACTCATATTCCAACTGGTGTTGTGGTTGTTTGTCAGACTGAAAGGTCGCAACTTGGTAATAGAGAAAAGGCAATGAGTATGCTACGTACCAAATTATTTGAAGAAAAAGTGAGGAAGCATGAAGAAGAAATAGCCAGGCACAGAAAAAGCCTCGTAAGTACCGGCGACAGAAGTGCTAAAATTAGAACCTACAATTTTCCGCAAGGCCGTGTTACAGATCATCGCATTGGCCTTACTTTATATAACCTCGACGCTGTTTTAAACGGAGATATAGGTGAATTGATTGATGCTTTGCAATTTGCAGAAAATGCAGAAAAGCTGACCAGACAAAATTAATAAGTGACCTTCCAGGTTTTATGTAAATAAAGATTGAATTAAAGTTGAAAGGCTAACTTTAATCCAATAATCTATTTTTTCAAATTTCAAAACAACTTCTATGTTAGATCAACTATTAAACCTGGTAAAACAATATGGGCAGGATGCTGTAATTGAGAATCCTGAAATTCCCAATGAATATAATGATGAAGTAATTGCAGATGCTACAAAAACTATTGGTAGTGGCTTTCAGAATATGATGGCTGGTGGTGGTTTCGAAAACATTCTGGATATGTTCAAAGGAGGTGGAAATGCTGGTAGCAGCAATTCTGGTGGTGGAATTGGCGGATTGTTAAAAAACCCGATCGTTACGATGATGATCGGATACTTTACAAATAAATTAGTGAATAAATACAAAATAGCACCATCAGCCGCAAGTAGTGTGTCAGGAAACCTGATACCAAGTGTATTGAATAAACTCATTTCAAATACAAGAAGTACCGATCCTGAAAATGACGCATTTGATTTTAATGATCTCATCGGATCGCTTACAGGAGGAAATGTCGCAACTTCTGAGTCACAATCAAACGGATTTGACTTTCAGGGTCTTCTAAATCAATTTACAGATGGTGGGAATGCTGTTAATGGTGGCTTTAATATTAGTGATATTATAACCCAGGTAACCCAGGGTGCCCAAAAAAATCAGGAGCAACAGGCCAACAGTGGTGGTTTGATGGACCTTATAAAAGGGTTTATGAAGTAATTGATTACAGAAAAGAAAATAATGAAAAGAAATTTCTGGCATGAATTTCGAAAGTATTAAGGCAGAATATCGTCTTATTTATAGTTTCTGTTCTTTGTCATTTGATTGTCATTAGTTTCAAACTTCAATTTCGTAGAGAAACAAAATTTTTTTTTGAAATACTATGAAATTCTTTGCTGTTAAGCATCATAGAGTTGTGTTAGAGTAATGAAATTTTACTAATCAATTATTAAGTGAAAATACTAAACAAGCTCTTTTAAACTTTTATTAACAGCAAATCTGATACTACCGGCAGTAAATTTGCGTTATATTATTGAACAACGATTTTTTAAACTCATTATAAAGACAGTCAATTTTCTCATAAGCAGTTAGTTTTGGTTGCGACCCCTGTTTCTACAGGGGTCTATTTTTTTATATACCTGTACCTGCTGAAAATGAGACCAATGACACACCCGATCGCATCTGCAAGAATATCACCTGTATCAAAAGACCTGTTTGCTACAAAGTATTTCTGAATAAATTCCATAATAATCCCATAAGTTAAACCAAGTAATGCAATTCTGAAGAATATGAAAGAAAGGCTTTTGGATTTCAATTTCAATGATGCCCAGCACCATAGGTAAACAAGCACTGCAAACAAGCCGATATGCACCCATTTGTCAAACCAGATCTTGCTAAGCCAGTCTTCTGTTGGAAAAGCAGATCCTGGAAGAGTAAGAAGGATTGTTACTATTAGCAACCAGATTATACCCGGAATAAAAGAAGGCTTGATGCTTTTCAATTTTTAATGCAATATTAGTAAACAATCATTCCCGTATATAACATAAAAGGAGCCCCTGGAAAGAGGCCCCTTAAATTAACCAACTATAGAACCAAAACTACTATAGCAATGGTTTGCTTGTTTAGTTACGATTAAACAGGTAAAATAGATTGAGAAGGAGTTGGAGTTTTTATAATCCACCATATACATAGACATCACCCGCAGGTACGGAAACATCTTCACGGCCAATCTTTTCCAATGTAATGGCAAAAGCCTGAACTTTTTGTACACTCTTTGCTTTAACTAGTAATGTATTTTGTTTGATGAAATACTCATTACTTACAAAGCCTATATCTATTGGTTTGCCATCTAAAAATGCCCAAAGCTGGTATTGTTTATCTGATGGTGGTTTAGGCAGGTTGTTGATAAGCAGATAAACATCATGAGAAGCAGAATCCCAATAAACAGTAGTGTAGGATTGAGGTGAAACGGGTGTCCCTTTTAAAGAAGCCATTTTGATCTCGGACTTCTCTGTAAGAATCCTAATATCTTCTTTAATTGTACTCAATTCAGCCAGTGTATTATTGTACTCACTATTAATTTTCTTATTCTTGTTATTCAGTGAAATGTTGAAATAAATACTTCCCGCAAGCAACAGGACACAAGCTGCGGCTGCATATTTCCACCAGTTTATTCTTTTTACGGATGAAGGTTGGATGGAAATTACCTTATCTGTTGCCGCAATCTCATCCAGGATCCTATTTTTTAATTCAGGTGCAGGGGAAATTGCATTTCCCATGGCCTGTTTTTCTAACAAGATCTCAAAATCAATTCTGGCTTGCAGCACTTCTGGATACTGCTTGCACATAGTTTCAAACTCCCTTGTTTCTTCTTCAGAGGCAAGTCCGAGAACATAGCTTTCAACTATTCCACCTGATATGTATTCTTGTACGTTCACTTTATGGTTGTATCATTGTTCTTAATTGCGATAAGGCACTCCGTATTCTTGTTTTTACGGTACCTAAAGGTATATCCAATATTTTCGAAATCTCCTCATGGGTAAACCCCTGGAAGTATGACATATCTACTAACACTCTCCATTCACTTTTTAAGTTTGTCAATACTTTTTTAAGGCCCACATCTTCAACAGTTGGCCCAGCAGAAGCACCTGCAACATCTACGTTTTCATTCAAAGACTGGTTTTGCTGTGCATGTCTGAAGCCTTTTGATCTTAATTCATCAATCGAAGCATTTCTGGCAATGTTCAGCATCCAGGTAAATAACCTTCCTTTTGAGGCATCATACGACTCTATTTTCCGCCAGATGTTTATAAAAACATTCTGCAGTACATCATTTGCAATTTCCTTATCTGTAATAATGGAATTTACAATGCCATACAAGGCGGATGAGTAGTTATCATACAAATAACCAAAGGCTTTTTCGTTACGTTCCTGTAATAAAGCCACCAACTGCTGTTCGCTGTATGTGGTTTTGCTATTCAAAATAGTTGGTTAAGATACATTTCATAATGTTTAATAACCCAAAAAATGTATCCTGGTTCATTTACGGCGAAAGATAATTTTCAGATTTAAGATACTACCGACTCATATGCTGCTGCATCCATAAGTGCTTCTACATCTGCTGGATCTGTTACGGTCATTTTCACCATCCAGCCTTCACCATACGGATCTTTGTTTACTAATTCCGGGGCTCCGGCAAGGGCTTCGTTGAGCTCAGTAATAGTACCGCTTACAGGTAAAAAGAGGTCAGAGACTGTCTTAACGGCCTCTACAGTACCAAACACATCTCCTGCATTCAGCGATTTTCCTATTGTATCCACTTCTACATACACTATATCTCCCAATTCCCCCTGGGCATATTCAGTAATTCCTATTGTGGCAATATTACCTTCAAGGCTTACCCATTCATGGTCTTTAGTATATCGCAGATTTGCAGGAAAAATCATACTGTTATTTTTTGATTTGCAAACCTAAGGTAAATTAATGATAAGATAATTAATCTAAATGTTTGTTTCTCAATAGTGAAAGATCAGATTTTTTCAGTTCACCGGATTTTTTATGCCGTTCGTGCAAGTATTTGTGCCATTGGTCGGTAACTACTATTACAATCGCATGACACAAGAGTAAATTTGCACTTCTAATCAAAAAAATGAATTGAAAATGAGAAAGTTAGTGCTATTTATTGTTGGTTTTATGCTGATTTCTGCAACTATACAAGCCCAGCAAATTTCAGGAACGATCAAAGATGAACAAGGTAAAGGGCTTGAAAAAGCAACCGTTTCTCTGCTAAAAGCAACGGACTCTTCAGTTGTTAAGCTTGTAGTTACTGGTAATAACGGAAGCTATTCAGTAAATGCAACACAATCAGGAAGGTATTTGATCAATGCTTCTTTTGTAGGGTATGCATCTGTTTATTCTGTACCATTTGAAGTTTCTGGTGCCGGTGTTACAGTACCGGCTTTAATTATAAACAAAGCCACAGGTAACCTGAAAGATGTGGTGGTAACAGCTAAAAAACCAATAATTGAAGTAAAAGCAGATAGAACAATTCTTAATGTTGAAGGTACCATCAATGCCGTTGGTAATGATGCGTTAGAATTGCTTCGTAAAAGTCCGGGAGTGATGGTTGATAAAGATGATAACATCTCCCTGGCAGGAAAAAACGGGGTGCAGGTTTATGTTGATGGCAAACCTTCTCCGTTATCTGGTTCAGACCTGGCAAATTTTTTAAAAAGTACACAATCGTCTCAGATTGAAGCAATCGAGATCATTACAAACCCATCAGCAAAATATGAAGCGGCGGGTAACGCCGGTATCATCAATATCAAACTAAAAAAGAATAAGACTTTTGGTACAAACGGATCGGTTAATCTTGGGTATGTACAGGGATCTTATCCGAAATATAATGGTGGTCTGAATCTTAATCATCGTAATAAAAAAGTAAATGTATTTGGTAGTTACAATTATAATAATGGTAAATACCTGATGAAAATGAATTCCGATCGTACGCAGTTTGATACTTTATTCAGCCAAAAAAACAGAATAGTGTTTGAAAATAATACACATAGTTATAAGGCAGGTTTAGATTATTTTATCAACCAGAAAAGTACAATAGGTGCAGTGGTTAATGGAAATGTTGCAGGCAATGATTTTAATACCTCCGGTCCAATGAACTTTACCTATTTGCCTACCGGACAGTTGGTAAAAATTCTTGACGCTACGAATAACAATGACATGTCAAGGGATAATATCAATGCAAACCTCAACTACAGGTATTCGGTAACAGGAGGTACAGATCTGAACATTGATGCAGATTATGGAACATTTAAAATAAGATCTGACCAATACCAACCTAACTTTTATTATCAGGCCGATGGAACTACTGAAATAAGCAGGGCAATTTATAATATGATCTCCCCATCCGATATTCATTTATTCTCATTTAAAACTGATTATGAACAAAATTTTAAAGGTGGAAGATTGGGTTTTGGAGGTAAGATAGGTATCGTAAATACTGACAATGATTTTAGGCGATTTGATGTGTATACCAACCGTAAAGTATTAGATACATTAAAAAGTAATCGTTTTGAATACAATGAAAATGTAAATGCTTTATATGTAAACTACAATAAACAATTAAAGCAGGGTATTATGTTCCAGGTGGGTGTAAGAGCTGAAAACACTAATTTAAGAGGAACCTCAACCGGGTTTAAACAATCAGGATCTACCATGGTGCCTTATGATTCTACTTTTAAGAGGAACTACACTGATCTGTTTCCAAGTGCTGCGGTAACATTTAATAAAAACCCGATGAATCAATGGACTATTTCATATAGCCGTCGTATCGATCGTCCGGCATACCAGGATCTGAATCCATTTGAATTCAAGTTGAATGAATATACCTTTATGAAAGGCAACACATTGCTGAGACCACAATATACAAATAGCATTGATGTTACTAATATTTATAAATACAGGTTAACCACCAAACTCACATTCAGCCATGTAAATGACATCTTTGCACAAATACCAGATACGATTGATAAGACAAAAGGTTTTTTGACAAAAAAGAATCTTGCTACACAAAATGTAGCAGCCTTAAGTATAAGCTATCCTTTCCAGTATAAGTGGTATAGTTTCTTTGCATCATTAAACTCAAACTATTCGCATTACAAAGCCGATTTTGGAGGCGGCGACAGAAAGGTTGATCAAAAGGTTTTTTCTGTTACCTATTTTATGCAAAACAGCTTTAACCTTGGAAAAGGCTGGACAGGTGAATTAACCGGGTTATATTTATCTCCATCAGTTTGGCAAGGGTTTTTCAGAACAACCGCCATGGGAAGTGTAGATGTTGGTTTACAAAAAGTACTTTTTAAAGGGAAGGCTAATGTAAAAGTAGCTGTAAGTGATATTTTCCAGACAATGCGATGGAGTGGTACATCTGACTTTGCCGGAGTTGCCAGTACTTTCAGTGGCAATGGCGAGATGCCTCAATTCAAACTAAACTTCAGCTACCGTTTTGGCAATAGCCAGGTAAAAGCTGCCCGCCAGCGGAAATCAGCTATAGAAGATGAAAAGAAAAGAGCAGAAGGTGGTGGACAACAAGGTGGAATTGGACAATAATACTATTGATTGATATTAATGATGAAGCCCCGCATGATTGTGGGGCTTTTATTTTATAATGTGGCTTTAAGCTTTTTGTTTCTTTTTATCAGCTTTGCTTTTATTATTCGTACATCTGCAACGGGTCTGTTTAAATCTCTTCCTTTACTTACTTCAACGGCTGCAATTTTATCAATCACTTCTATTCCCTGCACTACTTCTCCATAAACTGTGTAATTATGATCAAGATGAGGAATGCCACCAATGGTTTTATAAGCAGCCCGGTACGCTTCAGGGATTTTCTTTCCTTGCAAACGTTGTTGTTCCATCAAGTCAAGTTCTGCGTCTGTATATACTTTTCCCTGCGCAAGATAAAATTGACTTCCACTGCTTGCTTTTTCAGGATTAGTATTATCAGGCATTCTGGCAGCAGCAATCACTCCCTTTTTATGAAACATTGTTTCTCTGAATTCTGCTGGTACAGTATAGCCTGGTCCTCCCATGCCAAGGGGGATGCCAGGTTTTGCTGATTTACTATCCGGATCGCCACCTTGAATCATAAAGTCTTTTATAACCCTATGAAAAAGTAAACTGTCATAAAAACCAACTTTTACCAGCTTTATAAAATTGTCTCGGTGTAATGGCGTTGAGTCTGATAACCTGATGGTAATATCACCCATTGAAGTTTGTAACAACACATCTTTCTTCCTGTCTTTTTTTGTTATTGTAGAATCTTTTTTTTGTGCAACCGAAGTGATGGTTAAGCAAAGGATCAAACTGATAAGTGAAATTTTCTTCATAGTAGATTATTAAAATTCATTTTCTGAAAAATAAAGTAAGATATGGTCCTTTAAAAAATTTTCCTGTTCAAAGGCATTCATATCAGGCATTGGTTTCAATTGTTTGAAATGAGGCCAGCCGTCTGCATCCACACTTTCCAGTTCATAGTAACCGCTGGGTGATAAAAGGCTGCAAACAGCAATGTGCATCAGATCCTGCTTTTGTTCTTTGGTGAATTTTTCTTTGATGTCGCCAAACTCCTGCATCCCGATCAGGAACAGGATTGTTTCCACGTCAGGTTTTTTACCAAATCTTTCAACCAATTTTGCTTCCAGGTTCCACCACCGCTGTTGTAGATCATCATTTGCAATCATGCCGCAAAGATAAGTGCAGCAAACTTTGGCGTATGCATTTACCTGAAACAGCCTTCCGCCTTATCTTTGCGCAAATTATTTTTACAGATGTTGCAGTTACAGGTATTAAGGCAAAACCCGGAGGGAGTAAAACAAAAATTGGCAATAAAAAACTTTGCTGACCTGTCATTGGTTGATACAATTATCTCCCTGGATGATGAAAGGAAAAAAACACAACTTGAGTTTGATAATAGCCAGGCAAAGCTGAACAGTACTTCGAAAGAGATTGGTGCTCTGATGGGAAAAGGACAAAAGGAAGAAGCAGAAATTAAAAAACAGGAAGTCGCATCTTTGAAAACAACTTTACAGCCTATAGCTGAAAAACTGACTGTCGTTGAAAAGCAATTACATAATGAGTTGGTAAAGCTACCGAACCTACCATCTGACCTTGTTCCTCAAGGAAAAACACCGGAAGACAATGAAGTGGTAAGAGAAGGTGGAACAAAGCCAACACTACCTGCAGGTTCAGTACCTCATTGGGATCTGATAAAAAAATATGACATTGTTGATTTTGAAACGGGTGCAAAAATTACCGGTAGCGGATTTGCTTTATTTAAAGGACAAGGTGCAAAATTGCAACGGGCATTGATACAATACTTTTTGGATTTTAATACTGCTGCTGGTTACACAGAATATCATCCGCCGTTTATGGTAAATGAAGCTTCTGCATACGGAACAGGGCAATTGCCGGATAAGGAAGGGCAAATGTATCATATGCAGGAAGATAATTTCTATATGATCCCAACGTCTGAAGTACCGGTTACAAACATATATCGGGATGAAATTGTAAAAGCAGAATCACTTCCAATAAAAATGACAGCTTATTCACCTTGTTTCAGAAGGGAAGCCGGAAGTTTTGGAAAAGATGTTCGTGGGCTTAACAGGGTACATCAATTTGAAAAAGTAGAATTGGTTCAGATAGTACATCCTGATAAAAGTTATGATGCATTGGATGAAATGGTCAATCATATAGAGAAACTTTTGCAATCGTTGGTACTTCCTTATCGAATTCTTCGCCTTTGTGGTGGTGATATGAGTTTTGCTTCAGCACTTACTTATGATTTTGAAGTTTACAGTGCTGCCCAGGAAAAATGGCTGGAAGTAAGTTCTGTTTCCAACTTTGAGGCTTTTCAAAGTAACAGAATGAAGATCAGATTTAAAGATGAAAATAATAAAACACAATTAGTGCATACCTTAAATGGAAGCTCTTTGGCTTTGCCAAGAATTATTGCCTGCTTGCTGGAGAATAACCAGGATGGCAATACGATTAAGTTACCAAAGGCAATTCATTCTTATTTTGGAGCTGAATCTCTATCACATTAATTTCAATCAGAATAAGAAAGCCCCGTATCAACGAATTGATAAGGGGCTTTCTTATTTAATAAAGTTTATCTGTTATGGCTGGGCAAAACTTGCTCTGGGTCCGCCAGCGGCAAATACAGCCAGCATTCTTGAAGCTTGTCCTTGAGAGAACATATACATGCAAGCATCATCGGTGTAATCCATATAATTCATTGTCATTTCTATTGGATTGCCGGCACAAGTACTGGTATGACCAGCAGCAGGACAACCATAGTTAGCTGTATTATGTGTTGGTGTATCACCCACCTGGTCGTTACCACAAGTTGCATCTCCCCAAATGTGACGAAGATTTAGCCAATGGCCCACCTCATGAGTAGCTGTTCTTCCCTTATTGAAAGGAGCGGCAGCAGTTCCTGTTCTTCCGGTGGCATTATCATCCAGAACTATGCCATCAGTAGCAGAATTACCTCCGGGAAACTGGGCATAACCCAATATACCGCCGCCCATATTACAAACCCAAATATTAAGTTTGGTGGTTGGGCTGGTTGGTGCAATTCCTTTAGCACTTTTTTTCATTGCATCATTTGTACTCCAGCTTGTAGTATTTGTTTGTCTGCGATTGACAGCATCCAGCACAAAACGAACAGTTATGTTACCTGCCTTAACGTTATTATAAGTAGAAGTAAGATTATAATCTGCATTGGTAGCTGAAAAATCTTCATTCAATACATCGATCTGAGATTGTAATTGTGTTAATGAAACGTTTTGTGCAGATGTTTTATACAGTACATTGAACACAACTGGTATTTCCACAACACCATTTACCAAGCGGTATTGACCAGGGTTTGCTAATACCTGTTTGGTGAAGTCTTCAATAGCATTCATCCTTGCTCCTAGTGTTGGATCTTCTTTTAATTGCTGTTGAAGAACATCATCTGATGAACAATTTCTTTGTTTAGCAGTAATTTCTTCATTAAGGGTTGTTTCATCTTCATGATTAGAAGATTTGTTACAGCTTATGCCGAACAAAACAACCCCTGCAAGTAGTACAAGAGATTTCTTCATAAAAATTGATTTTGTTTTGAGTGTGAGAAAAAATAACTATGTAATATATTCTCTTTTTGCAATCTGACGAATAAACTAGTCGAATTTTTTTTTGTCTTATTACCCTCATCGTAAAAATACTTATGACATCTAATACAAGATCTAGAGTCACATATTTTATAATTTACATTACTGTTTTGCTTATAGCTTGTACCCAGAAGGTGTATCCTGAAATAACTTCCAGAGAAAGGCCAATGTCTAAAAAACAGAATACCCCGGTTACTATTAGTCCAGATCTGGATTTAGGTAAATCAATTTTTTTTAATCGTTGTGGCAAATGTCATGACTTGCCGTTGCCGGATCAATACACAGCCAAACGTTGGGAAGGAATTTTATCTTATATGATTCCGAGGGCAAAGCTTGATACTGTACAAGGGGTACATGATGCAGCTTATCTTAAGGAAAATGCAGCAAAGTAATTTATTCAGTTTGCCTCGAGTTTTTTAATCCTTCGGTTCATCACATAAAACCATAAAGGTGGAACTAGCGAAAGCAATATCATGCCCGGATAGCCTGTTGGCATTTGTGGTGAGTTATCGTGATGCCTTAATACCTGGTACTTCCTGCTGGCCATATAATGATGATCGCTGTGGCGACTGAGTTCGAACAACATCAGCCTTCCGATAATATGATTGCTGTTCCAGCTATGTTCGGGCATAGCTCTTTCATATTTTCCATCGCCAATTGACTTTCGTTGTAAACCATAGTGCTCTATATAATTTACCGTTTCAAGTAATAATATTCCGATAAATGCTGCAGCAATAAAGTAAAGCATAACTATCCAGCTGGTCAATAAAAATATCAGTGTTAAAAAAGCAAGTTGGATTAATGTGAACTGGATCATTTCATTATTAACTGAGAAAACAGGCTGCCCTTTTTTTCTCATTTCATCGTTGGCAATGTGCCAGGCACTGATATAACTGAAAATGATGGTTCGTAAATAAAAAGTATAAACCGGTTCGCCATATCGGGCACTGCTTGGGTCTTCGGGGGTTGCCACTCTTTTATGATGACCTTTATTATGTTCTGTAAAAAAGTGCATGTAAAGTGATGTCAGCAATAATGCCTTGGCAAGAGTTTGCTCAAATTTATTGACTCGATGCCCTAACTCATGACCGACATTTATACCGAATACACCACATAAAATTCCCATTGCGGTTATTCTTCCTGCTATATCAATTGCTGTTAAATCATCATACATCATCCCATATAAAAATCTATATAGGGCAACATATTGTAATACTACAACCAGGTACAATAAAACATCATATGTCCTGTCGGCTTTAGCAACTTCTTCTTCGGCTGCACTCATGTTGCGGGAATCTGCTTTAATAAATAATTCAAGCAGGGGAATAACAAAGAAGCCATAAAAAACCGGCATCCAGATTTCCCAGCCGGTAATGCTGAAGGCACGAAGGGATCCCAGGTATAATAAAAACGGAGAGATATATTTAAATGCCCGAAGCTTCATAATTTTAATAAGTATTTCTAAACTTAAAAATAACCTTTCTTTTTTTTCGTTCATAGAAAGATTAAAAGCATCCATTTTAAACTAGTATTCCTCATAACAGTCAGAAAGCAAAATATTTAATAGATGGCATTGTCTAATCAGGTTAAAAATCAGCACTTACTATGGAGAGCTGGTTTTGGTCCCGCCGTAGAGCAGCTTGGCGATCTGTCCAAATTTACACCTAAACAATTTTATACGGCACTGGTAAAAGCTTCTTCCAAAAAGGCAGAATATATTGATGTGGCTGATGATTATCTTAAAGGTTTATGGCAGGGAATAGAAGAGATTGGCCGGCAACAAAAAAAGGAACTGGATGCAGATGAAAGAAAAAAAGTGCAGCAAAAGAACAGGGAAGGAGTCCGCAACCTGAATATGTACTGGATGCATGAGATGGTTAATTCATCAACCCAGCTAAGAGAAAAAATGGCTTTCTTCTGGCATGGCCATTTCGCCTGTCGCAACTTGAATGTTTTTTACCAGCAGGGATTATTGGATATTATCAGGAGAAATGCATTAGGCAATTTTGGAACCATGCTGAAAGAGGTTTCCAAGTCAGCAGCCATGCTGAATTTTTTAAATAATCAACAGAACAGAAAAGACCATCCTAATGAAAACTTCGCCAGAGAGGTAATGGAACTTTTTACTCTTGGCAGAGGAAATTATACGGAGAACGATGTAAAAGAAGCTGCAAGAGCATTTACTGGGTGGGGCTCAAATGTAAAAGGCGAATATGTTTTTCGTCGTTTTCAACATGATTTCGGTAGTAAAACCGTATTAGGTAAAACCGGAAATTTTGATGGTACTGAAGTGCTGGATATTCTCCTAGATCAAAAGGAAACTGCAAAATATATTACCAGGAAGATCTATAAATTCTTTGTCAATGAAAAAATTGATGAAGCTAAAGTAGAATGGCTGGCTGATCGTTTTCATAAAAACGATTATGAGATCAGTAAACTGTTGGAAGATATTTTTACCAGCGATTGGTTTTATGATGAAAAGAATATTGGTTCGTTGATCAAATCACCGGTTGAATTGCTGGTTGGCATTCAGCGGATGCTCCCCATGAAACTGGATAATGAAGAAGCATTAATGCTTTTACAAAGGATTTTAGGTCAATTGTTGTTTTATCCGCCGAATGTAGCCGGATGGCCTGGTGGCAAGGCATGGATTGATAGTTCGTCACTTATGATGCGGATGCGGATACCTAAACTAATCAATGATATTGACGAAATGAATGTAAGTGCAAAAGATGATGATGATACAATGATGGGTATGAAGGATGGTGACAAACAAATGAAAACAAGTAAACAAGCTGCCGGTATGGCTGGCATGCGTCGCCAGGTTATAAATGCAGATGTTGATTGGAAGCCATTGTATAAAAATTATGAATCTGTTCCAAGGGAGAAACTGGCAGATGAAATTTCAAGGTCATTGTTACAGGTAAAGTCCGGTGTTAGTATGGAATTGATCAAACAATATTCCGACCAGACAGGAAGGGAGAATTTCATTAGAACTGCTACACTACAAATTATGAGCACACCGGAATATCAATTGTGTTAAATATGCTGATAGTTATAAGCTAACAGCTCAAAGCTATTATATGCAAATCCAAAGAAAAGAATTTATTCAAATCGGTTCGCTGGCAACAGCTTCAATGCTTGTACCAAAATTTTTAAAAGCATTCGAAAGTAAAAGCATGGTGATGCCAGGCAATAAAGTGGTAGTGATACTGCAACTTAGTGGCGGTAACGATGGTTTGAATACGGTGATCCCAATCAGAAATGACCTGTATTATAAAGCAAGGCCCAGATTAGGTATTACTAAAGATAAAGCACTGGCCTTAACAGATGAAGTTGGATTAAATCCTGCATTAAAAGGATTGAAAGAATTATATGATGATGGAAGCCTTTCTATTTTGAATAATGTGGGTTATCCAAATCCTGACCGTTCACATTTCAGAAGTATGGATATCTGGCATACCGCCAGCGATAGTAATGAATATTGGACCAACGGTTGGATGGGCAGGTATCTTGATTCACAGTGTAAAGGATGCGATAAGCCAACACAGGCTATCGAAATAGATGATGTATTAAGTCTTGCATTAAAAGGAGAAAACATAAAAGGAATTGCTGTAAAAGATCCTCGAAGATTGTATGGAACGGCTAACGAAAAATTCTTTCGTGATATTTTAAAGAATCATGCAGATGAAGCAGGTGAACAGCCAGTTGATTATTTATACAAAACGATGGCTGAAACACTTTCCAGTGCTGATTATATTTTTAAGCAAAGCCGGATGCATCCTACAAATGCTCTCTATCCTTCAACAGGTTTGGGAAATAGTTTGAAAACAATTGCATCATTGATCTATTCAGAGATAAATACAAAAGTGTATTATGTATCACTTGGAAGTTTTGATACGCATATCAACCAGGAAGGACAGCAAACCCGTTTGTTCACTGAAATGAATGATGCGATAAAGGCATTTGTTAAAGATCTGAAAGAGCAACACCGTTTTGATGATGTATTGTTATTCACCTTTTCAGAATTTGGAAGAAGGGTAGCACAAAATGCAAGCAACGGCACCGACCATGGTACGGCCAATAATATGTTTATGATCAGCGGCGGTTTAAAGCAGAAAGGGATTTTAAATCCAATGCCGGATTTAGGCGACTTGAATGAAGGCGACCTGAAATACAATATAGATTTCAAAAGTGTGTATGCCACCATTTTAAATAAATGGTTAAAGGCTGATGACAAATCTATATTGATGAAACAATATGAATACCTGAATTTTATTTAGTAACGTATAAGGATTCGTATCCTGAAAACTATATAGTCTCGTTTTTAGCGGGACTTTTTTATTTTACATTACCCATCCATCGCTTTAGAAAAGGAACTGTAAACATTAGTAAGAAACCAATAGCTGCGGACGCAATACCTATTTTTAAAATCACATCAGCATAGTAAGGTAATGAAAGTACAGGATCATTTTTTGCCAGCACTTCTTCCGGAACACTCATCATGGATCCAATTTTACCTGCCAGGAATTCACCGATAGCAGAAGCAAAGAACCAGATACCCATCATCAGGGAAACCATTTTAGCTGGTGAGAGTTTTGTTACCATGGATAAACCTATTGGAGACAAACAAAGTTCTCCGAGTATTATCAAACAGTATCCCCAAAGAAACGGCCATAGTGGTACAATACCAGTTGATTCATTTGCATGACAACCTAAATAGAAAACAAGAAAACCGGCACCCAAAAAAATAAATGATAAAGCAAACTTCATAGGTGTGCTGGGTTCTTTGCCTCTTTTATTCAGCCATGGCCAAAGTGGTGCAACTATTAAAGTCAGTACTATCACCCAGCCCGGAGGCAAAAAATTATTCATGGATAATTCCGGCAGATCCATTCCAAAAAGTTCCATTTGTGCATTCCTTTCAGCCAATAAATTCATTGACCCGGCATTTTGTTCATATACGGCCCAGAACACTACGGAGAAAATGATCATAATAAGAGCAGCAAATAATTTCAGCTTCGGCCCTTTTTCCATCTTCAAACCAAGAAAGAGTATATAAGCCAATGCCACAGCACCAAGACCAAACATGATGTAATCCATTAAATGATATTGATGAAACAATGCAACCACAAGCGGCACAACAGCTAATGTACCTCCGTATATCAGGTGTTCCGGTTTCAAAAAAGCAAAGACAGGTTTGTTTAAAATTGCAGGATCAGGAGGAAGACCTTTTTCACCCAATGATTTTTTACCAATTACAAAAACAATAAGGCCGATGAACATAAAAATGCCTGCCAGCCCAAAACCAAAATGCCAGCTATATTCTTTTGCAACATAAGCACATAAAAAACCGCCGATAGCAGCGCCGATGTTGATACCCATATAGAAAATAGAAAAACCGCTGTCTCTTCTCGGATCATTTTCACCATACAAAGTGCCAACAAGACTTGAAATATTGGGTTTAAAGAAACCATTACCACAAATGATAAAGGCCATACCATAAAAGAAACTCCAGTCTGTAGGCAGAGCAAGAATTGTATGTCCCAGGGTCATTAAAATTCCACCAAACAGAACGGAACGCTGAAACCCGATAAATTTATCAGCCATAAAACCACCAAACATGGGCATAGTATAAACCAACGCTGCATACGAACCGAGTATGGCGTATGCTTTAGGATCTTCATAATCCAACTGGCTTGTCATATAAGCAATCAGCAATGCTTTCATTCCATAAAATGAAAACCGTTCCCACATTTCAGCAAAGAAGAGGAGGTAGAGTTGTTTTGGATGTTTACTGCTCTGCTGTGGTGTAATTACTTCCATAATCAGAAAATAAAAAAAAGCCGGAATATTCCGGCTCTTAAAAGTAGATAAATCAATTTATTATTTCACTCCTTTTTCTTTCATAATTCTATTTAACCATTTAAGCATTGCAAAACACATAACGGTTGCAACCATTAACAATCCAAAATTCAACCAGAAGAATCCGGCTTTATGATTGTAATTGTCCCACATGGTTGAAAGCACACCCGATAATTTATTTCCGATAGAAGTAGCGAGAAACCATCCTCCCATCATTAATGAAGTGATTCGTACCGGGCTTAATTTTGAAACAAGAGATAAACCCATTGGGCTCAGCAATAACTCCCCGATTGTAATAACTCCATAACTTGAGATCAACCATAAAACACTTGCCTTTTCCCCACCATTATTACTTGCATATACTGCCCCTACCATTACCAATGCTGATAAGGCAGAAATGAAAAGTCCAAAAGCAATTTTTGTTGCAGTGGAAGGCTCCTTGTTTTTTCTTCTTAAAAATGAAAAGAAGGCAACAATCAGTGGAGTTAAAAGAATGACCCAACCCGGATTAATTGATTGACTAAGATTCGTAGCCCATAAGCTGACTGAACTTTCTTCCGGCGGTTTTTTATTTTCAGGAACATTTTTAAAATAAACAGGATAGTTTATTTCTTTTACAACAACACCATTTTCTTTCTGTAACCGGAACTGGTCATCATATTTAGCAATAGAATCTTTTTTATAAATTACGGATTGAGAAAAGTTTAATTTATTGAATACTGTTTGTAAACTACCGGTTACTTCTCTGTCTGTGTACCTGTCGGCCCATGTATTAAGTGCAGAACCATTTTGTTTGAAAACAGCCCAAAACATAACAACAACTGCAAAAATGGCTAACAAAGCAGCAATAGGTCTTTTCTCATCCGTTTTAGCCCTGAAGTATAATGATGAATAAAAGTATATAACCGGGATACAGGCAAAGATGAAAGCATCCGTAGAATCTGAACCAACCAAAGATCCGGGAATCATCCACCCTAAAACGCCGGCTATAACTGAGGGTACAAAAATGGTAAGAATGATCCTTTTCATAGACATGTCATTCTCGCTAACCCCTTTTTTAATATCGAATTCTTTATAATGCTTTGTACCGATTAAAAAAATTGTAACACCGATAAACATTCCTATTCCTGCTGCCAGAAATGCTGCACCCCAGCCATAAGCAATATATAAAGCAGCACCAAAGAAATTACAGATAAAGGCGCCAATATTGATACCCATATAGAAGATGTTATAACCATCATCTTTTTGTTTAATAAACTGCGGAGTTGTATAGACGTTTCCTAATAGAGTTGAAATATTTGGTTTAAAAAAACCATTTCCTGCAATTACCAATGTCATTGAAAGGTAGAGCATCGGTAAACTATGAACAGACATCAGGCAATAGCCCAAACCCATCATCACCCCACCCATGATTATTGATTTACGATAACCGAGATACCGGTCGGCTAATAAACCCCCAATGAATGGAGTAAGAAAAACAAGTGCTATAAATGTGCCATAGAGATCAGCAGACTCAGCTTCGGTCATTGCATAACCGGCTTTTACATCTTTTAGATAGAGGGTAAATATCCCGATCATCAGGTAGTATCCAAACCGTTCCCACATTTCTGAGAAAAAAAGAAACGGTAATGCCTTAGGATGTTTTTTCCACATAAGCGAATATTTATAATTGAAAGATAGTAAAACTGTAATAGTAAAATGGCGATAAACCTTAAGTTACCGCCATTAATAATGAAAATAATATTCAATTTTATCTTAACCCATGCATTTTCTTCTTTAACATAGGGCTAGCTAAAAAGAGTAAAAAGGCAGCAACTCCGGCAAATGCCACGAATACCATAAAGTAGGTATACATGTTATCTATTTTCAATCCCAATAATACCGGAGCTGGTTTTGTTGATGTTGGATCTGGATATAATGAACTCATAAACCCTGCTAACTTATTGCCTGTAGCGATTGCCAAAAACCAAATCCCCATCATCAGCGAAGTAAATCTTCCTGGTGTTAATTTATTTACCATCGAAAGCCCGATTGGACTTAAGAATAATTCACCAACTGTATGAAGAAAGTATAGTCCGGTAAGCCATATAATACTGGCACCAGCTAAAGGAATATCTTTTACACCAAACGACATAAAAAGAAAACCAAGTGCAAGTAATCCTAAGCCTAATGCCTGCTTCATTGGAGCAGGAGGTTCAATACCCTTTTTACCAAGCCGGGTCCACAATGTCGCAAATATTGGAGCAAGCAGAACGATAAAAATCGGATTAAAGCTCTGGAAATAACTTGCTGGCATTTCCCAACCTAAAATATTTCTGTTTGTCTGTTCGGCGGCAAAAAATGTAAGTGATGCACCAGCCTGTTCAAAACACATCCAAAAGAAAATAACAAAGACCATTATTATAATAATTACAGAAAGTCGGTCTTTTTCAATCTTAGTAAGAGATTTGTCAGTTATTATTGTTAATGGAGCAATTAACGTCATACCATAAATAAGCGAACCCCATACATCAACACCTGCTATAAAATGTAATAATGAAAAAGCGAGAGCTATTCCACCAATTAGAATCGTTAATTGCTGTTTAGAAAGATTTGCATCACCAATATCATTATCGGCTTGTTTATTTGGTGAAACACCTAATTGCCTTCCTTCGGGATCTATTACATATTTATTTTTTGTCAGATAAAAAACAATTAGACCTATAAGCATGCCTATTCCAGCGGCCAGGAATCCCCATTTAAAATCTATTTTTTCACCAAGGTAACCGCAAAGTAATGGAGCTACAAAAGCACCTGCATTAATTCCCATATAGAAAATAGTGTAAGCAGCATCTTTTCTTACATCTTTTTCAGTATATAACTGACCAACCATTGTTGAAATGTTTGGTTTGAAAAAACCATTTCCAAAAATCAATGCTCCAAGGCCAGCCCACATCAGTGTTGTTGCTAATCCAACATTATCAGGTGCGAATGATGCACTGAAAAACATAAAGAACTGACCAATAGCCATTAAAATCCCACCTACAAAAATTGATTTTCTATTACCCCAATACCTGTCAGCAACATAGCCTCCTATCAAAGGGGTGAGATAAACAAGACCTGTATAACTTCCATAAATATTTGATGCAAGGGCTTTGTCGCCATTAAAAAGCATATTCGTCATGTATAGTGCGAATATGGCCCGCATTCCATAATAACTGAATCTTTCCCAGAATTCAGTGGCAAACAGAACATACAAACCTTTTGGATGTCCCTTTTGAATTTTAGTTTCTGACATAGAATTTTTTTAATTGAAAAAATCAGAGTCTCTATCGTTAGTAGCAGCCAAAATACATAAATTTACCCATCCATAAACTTTTTCCAAATTCTTTAACGGATACAACCGATATTCGCAACGCTTAATTAGCCAACTATATAAATTATGCGAATCCTGTTACTCGGCTCTGGAGGAAGAGAACATGCTATTGCATTAAAATTATCTCAAAGCCCTCTTTGTGAAAAACTATTTATTGCTCCCGGTAATGCCGGTACAGCACAATGCGGAACCAATCTTGATATTAGTATTACTGATTTTGAAGCTATTAAAAGAGCCTGTATAGATAACGAAGTAGATTTGGTATTCGTTGGTCCGGAGGAACCCCTAGTTAAAGGTGTAACCGATTTCATTATAAGTGATCCGGTATTGAAAAAAATAGATGTGATAGGACCCCGAAAAAACGGTGCACAGTTAGAAGGCAGTAAAGCTTTTGCAAAAGCTTTTATGATGCGGCATAATATACCAACTGCTGCATATAAAGAATTTACATCAGAGAATTATGAAGAAGGGATTGTCCATATAAAGAATCATTCCTTACCAATTGTGTTAAAAGCAGACGGGTTGGCGGCAGGTAAAGGAGTAGTCATTTGTTTTAATCATCTTGAAGCAACTGCCGAGTTTGAATTGATGATACAACGAGCAAAATTTGGTGATGCAGGAAAGAAAGTAGTAATTGAGCAGTTCTTGAGTGGAATAGAAATGTCGGTTTTTGTGTTAATGGATGGAAAGAATTATGTAATACTACCGGAAGCAAAAGATTATAAAAGAATTGGTGAAGGTGATAAAGGCCCTAATACTGGTGGTATGGGCGCCATTAGTCCTGTACCTTTTGCAGATGAAGCTTTAATGAATAAAATAGAAGAGAAAGTAATTAAACCTACAGTTACTGGTTTGCAACAAGAAGGATTGGATTACCGGGGCTTTATCTTTTTTGGTTTTATGATATCAGGTAATGAGCCCTATATGATAGAATACAACTGCCGTTTGGGTGATCCTGAAACAGAAGTAGTAATACCACGATTAAAAAATGACCTGGCAGAACTTTTGAAAGCGGCTGCTGATCAGAAACTGGATACTATTAAGATTGAAACTGATTCAAGAACAGTATGCACGGTTGTTGCAGTAAGCGGAGGTTACCCCGGCGAGTTTAAAAAAGGGTATGAGATAAAAGGCCTGGAAGATGTAAATCCTGCTGATAGCATCGTTTATCATATGGGTACAAAATTGAATGACGGTAAAATTGTTACCAGCGGCGGCCGGGTGTTATGTGTCACTTCTTATGGCCGTTCTGTTTTTGATGCGGTGGAAATCTCAAAAGAAGAAATGGAAAAAATATCATTTGTGGGTATGGAATACAGGGGCGACATTGGCTATGAATTCGAGTAATATCAATATTGTTACTTTGCAGTTTTAGGGCACAAAAGTTTCCGGCATGAATGTACACTACCACGATTATCTTCAGCTTGACAAAATTTTAAATGCACAGCAGCCGGAAAGTGATAAGTATAATCTACCGGCACATGATGAAATGTTGTTCATCGTCATCCACCAGGCTTATGAACTCTGGTTCAAACAACTTCATCATGAAGTAGATTCCATAGTTACGATAATGAGCCAGCCTGAATTGAATGATAACTCTCCCGAGTTGCAAACTGTTGTTCATCGCTTAAACCGTTGTGTAACTATTTTAAGAGTGTTGGTGCACCAGATCGATATCATGGAAACCATGACACCAATGGATTTTCTCGACTTCAGGGATATGCTCCGCCCGGCATCCGGTTTTCAAAGCTGGCAGTTCAAAGAACTGGAAGCCAAACTGGGATTGAAATTTGAACAAAGGCATGGAAAGGAATATTACACTGCACAACTTAAGAAAGAACATGTGGATGTAATTAAGAAAGCGGAAGGAAGCCAGTCGCTGTTGCAGTTATTGAATGTATGGTTAGAGCGGATGCCTTTTTTAAAAGAAGGTGGTGACTTTGCATTCTGGGATAACTATAAAAAAGTTTACAAAGAAAGTCTGGCAGAAGCAGAGAAAAATAACTTAGCCGCTTTTGAAGAAATATTCAGCGATGTATCAGCAAATGAAGAAAGATCTTTATCACCTGCTGCTTGCAGGGCTGCATTATTTATAAAATTGTATCGTGGCTATCCATTACTGCAATTGCCGTTTCAGTTATTGAATGCTTTGCTGGAAATTGATGAACAACTTAGTTCATGGCGGTATCGCCATATGAACATGGTACACCGGATGATCGGTACCCGAATAGGCACGGGCGGCAGCTCAGGTAAAGATTACCTGAAGACGGCGGCAGACAAACATTATATCTTCAGAGAAGTAGCACAACTCAACAGCTTCCTTATTGAACGAAGAAAACTTCCTGCATTGCCTTCAACAATCGAAAAGCAACTGGGATTTGGGTAGCAAAACAAAATGCCGCAACTAATTTGTTGCAGCATTCTGTTTACAATGTATGATCGTTTATATTAAAAAGTGTACCTGATACCCAGACCACCCCAGTCGCCATAGAAGCCACGGTTAGTTCCAAATTCAAATGAAGGTTGCCAGTCCAATGATATATTGATGGGTGCCCCTCTGAATTTATAATCCAAACCCAGCACACCGTCAATACCTGCAAAAGCACCATCACCATTTTTTGTATTGTAAAAACCGATATGTGCACCCGGCCCAATATACCATTGCAAGCCTGTTGCACCTTTTATAGGGCCATGAATTTCATATAGGCCTGTAATTCTTGTACCTCTGTTCCAGAAATAACCAATTAATTCCAAAGCATTATTTCCATTTACAAATTGTTTAAAGGAGATGCCTCCGCCGTCCCAGACTTTTACACCCAGTGCAGTTTTGTAAGTGGAACTGTTGGTGCTTTTGCTTTGGGCATTTACTACTGAAAATGATAAAACCGTAATCGCTAAAAAAATAGCCTTTCTCATAATTTTATTTTTTAAGTGGAAGAATTAAAACCATCCCTTATTTGCCATTTTTGTGCCAAAAAAAATAAAAGAATAGAAAAGCAAGAATTGTGATCTATTTGTTTCTGATTCTCAGCAGAAAATATAAAAAGACTATTAAGGAAATACCGGCAGTTGTAAGGAAAGCGGAGCTACTGCCAAAGCCGGTCCACAATGCACCTGCTATGATGCTGGCCAGTAATGTGCAAATACTTTCACAGCTTGTATAAAAACCAATGGCTGTAGCTGTATTCTCATTATGAGCAAGGTTGGTAATCCATGCTTTGATGATGCCTTCAGTAGCGGCAGCATATATACCATACACAGCAAAAAGGGTGAAGATGATTCCGATGGATGGAGAAAAAGCAAATCCGCCATATACAAAAGTGAATAGTATAAAGCCAAGCAGGATGATCTTTTTGAAACCAAGCTTGTCAGCTAAAATTCCCATAGGGTAAGATGCAGCGGCGTATATAAGATTGTAAAATATATAAGCACCGATTGTTATAGTATCAGAATTGAATGTAACTCCCAAAAGGGTCAGTGTATTTTCTCCAATCGTTTCCTTTGTGATCAGCAGCAAAAAAATATCTGAACTGTTGAACAGTGCAAACAACAACAAACCGGGAACCACTTTTTTAAATTCCGGAGTGGCAATTTTCCAGTAGTTGAAAAAGGAAAAGAAATTCCCTTTGCCCAAAGTGGAAACGGGTTGTTTTTTTTCTTTCAGTAAAAAAATAAAAAGCACAGATAAGATTCCCGGAATAAAAGCCAGGTAAAAAAGTGTTTTATAATCACCGGGATAGAAAAAAAGAAAAACCAATGCCAACACCGGCCCAATGGCGGCACCAACAGTATCCATGCTTCGGTGAAAACCAAAAACCCTCGCCTTTGTTTCCATTGTTGCCTGTTGTGAAAGCAGTGCATCTCTTGCAGCAGTACGGACACCTTTGCCCAACCGGTCCAGGGTTCTGACAAAAAAAATCCAGGCAGGATAAACAAAAACAACAATCAGCGGCTTGGAGAGGGCACTAAGAAGATAGCCGAGTTTTACAAACGGTAAGCGAACACCTTTTTCATCACTTAGTTTTCCAAAATATCCTTTACTGATACCGGCAGTGAAATTCACAACTCCTTCCAGTATACCGATCAAAAAAACACTAAATCCTATTTCTTTTAAGTAAACGGGAATTACCGGGTATAGCATCTCGCTGGCTACATCAGCCAGCAAACTCACCACCGATAAAATCAAGACTGTCTTTGTAATGACCCGCATACAATGAAGTTATAGGAAATATTGCAGCGGATTTAAGATTATAAACAAACCAGATATTAGCCATTGGCAGACTAAATTAAG